>NZ_LZMO01000046.1:0-14701 GCF_001665715.1 Gordonia sp. 852002-10350_SCH5691597 | reverse complement strand
CTTCGTGTGGACGAAACCGGTCGAGGAGATTCTCAAGAAAGCTCAACCGAAAACCAACTAACGAAACGCGACACTAGATAACCCTTGCACTCAGCGTGACTCAGCATCTCCACAGGGCTGCTGATCAATAGTGACATCATGTCGAGCTACATTCGCGTTTCTGGCGGATCAGCGTTAGTTCTTGCCCTTGCGGGTGCGGGTGTCGCCCTGCGCATCTCGGGCGGCGGCCCACTGCCCATCGACACGACGATTATGTCGGCGACGACAAGACTTCATACGCCTTACCGGACCTTGGTCCTCGACGTCGCGGTGCAGGTTTTCAGCCCGTGTGCGGTTGCCGTCTGGACTGCTCTGGCGGCGATCATTCTGTTGGTGCGCGATGCGAGTGTCCTACGTGCCGTCATGTTGGTTGCCACAGTCGCAAGCGCGGGGGCGCTGTGTGCGACGTTGAAAGTGCTGGCTGCGCGCCCGCGCCCGCCGGTGATAGACCAGGTGGGCGTATTGGAAACCACCTATTCGTTTCCCTCTGGCCACGTGGCTGGGACTGCTGCACTGGTGGTCGCCGTAGCGTCCCTCGGAGCACGGTCGGCGGGCGGTAGTGCTCGCGCTGCGTTGTGGGTGTGCGCGATCGTCGCGGTTGTGTTCGTCTGCGCAATGCGCCTGTATCTCGGTGTCCATTGGATCTCAGATGTGGTCGCTGCCGTTGTTGTCGCCTGCGCTGCAACGCTACTCGTGCTCCCCGTCGTCGAAGTGGCCATGGCGGAGTGGACGTCTCGACGTGGCCATTGTCCGAACCAGACGAGGACTTCGCCGAGAGGTGACAACACACACGTCGCGAGCAACTGAAGACCAGGAGGCGGCGAGCAATGGACAACGGATACAGAAGCATGAAGAGGGCTCGACGAGGGCGCAATGCCCTGATCGTGTCGATCCTGCTGGTTCTCGGCGCCGTCGCGGTGATTCTGGCAGTCGACGGTGATGGCATATCCGACGGAGCCTCCGCGGCGCGGCAGGCAGAACACCTGGCTGGTGTATGGGCCACCGAGTATGCGGAGTGGTTTTCTGCCCATCACTGATCGTAGAGGCCGGTGGCATCCCACCTTCGCCTCTGTCAGAGAAGGTCTCGGGAAACCATTTCGACAGTGACCAGTGCGGCGACTGCACTCACAGCCAGCAACGAAATCAAGACGAAGAGTTGCATGATCGCCGCTGCTGTGGTCGAGGCTCCACCGAGAACCATGCCGACGAACGCGCCTGGAATGGTGACGAGGCCAACGGAGCGGGTCTGATCCAGTCCGGGGATCAATGCTGTTGCGGCGGTGGGTCTGATGATCTCCAGTCGGGCATCGCGCGACGAGAATCCCAGTGACAGTGCGGCTTCGACCTCGCCGTGCCGAGTGCGGAGTTCATCATGCGCACGCTTGCCGGCGATCGACGTCGTATTCATCGCACCCCCGAACATGATTCCGGCGGTCGGGATGATCGCGATTCCGGTGGCGGGTAGCACGTCCACAGCAACCAGTGTCACGACGATCAGGATTGTGCCGGCTGATACCGGAACGAGGCACAGGATTGTCTTCCGCACGCCGGCGCGGTGTGCTGACACGCGGCCTGCCGAGGTTGCCGCGGCGGTGATCGCCATGACGACCACGAACACTGCCGATGCCCACAGCGAGTGGATGACGAGCGCCAATACTGCTGCCAGAGCTGCTAATTGGCAGACTGCGCGGATCGCGGCCCGTGCGGTCGCTGCGGCGAGTGCGCGATCGTTGTATCGGTTGACGGCGATCGCGATCACGGCGAGCACCGCGACGGCAATTGCCAGAGCTGGACCGAGATGGACGACGGTGTGGTCAGCGTTCACGAGCGGCTCCGTCTGCCGACTCGGGAGGACCGACACACATGTGGGGCATCCTTGCCTGTGGAAGCTTAGGGGACGCTGAGTAGCGCCATTATGGATACGCACTGCCGACTAGGCTTCGGAGGGTGTATCAGCGTGCAAGGACGATTCTCGGTCGACTTGTCGGCTGGACTCGTCCTGTACGCATGCGGCTCACGCTTCTCGCGACCGGTCTCGTCGCATGCGCGTTGGCAATCGCGGCAGTGGTGATGGTCGAAGCACTGCATCACGTGTTGCTGCGGAGTGCCGATGCCGCCACGTTCGCGCGCGCAGAGCAGATTGCGAGCTCGTTGTCGGCTGAAGGGGTCGGGGGTATCGACCAGGCGCTGCTCGCGAGCGGTCAGAACATTGCGGTCGTACAGATCACCGACGAGTCGGGTGCTCTGAGGTTGGTCAACAAACCCGTCTACTCGCAACCGATGTCGCCTCCGTTGGCCGCCGGGCAGCGGTTGACGATTCACGGCGCGCACGCCACCGACACCGAGCAGGAATTCCAAGCGAGCGCCTACGGGGTCAAGACGCCCGAAGGAGTTTTCACCATCCAGGTCGGCGCGGAGGAGGCGCCCATCAACGCCACCGTTCTCGCCCTAGGGATACTGTGCTCCATCGTCTTTCCGTTCGTCGTTGTCGGAATGGCCTCCCTCACTTACGTTTTCGTGGGGCGCGCGCTGCGCCCCGTCGACGATATCCGCGGACGCGTCGAGGAGATCTCGGGCGGTGACCTCACCCAACGGGTCCCGGTACCCGCTACGGGCGACGAGGTGTCTGCGCTGGCCGTCACCATGAACGAGATGCTCGCCCGTATCGAGGTGTCACGAACGCAGCAGCTGCAATTTGTCAACGATGCGTCACACGAGCTGAACAGTCCATTGACCACACTTGTTGGGCTGCTTGATCTTTCGAGTGTCAAACGCCAGCCCATCGACCCCGCCACGGTCGATTCCGTGATGCTCCCAGACGCTCTGCGCCTGCAACAGATGGTTGCCGATCTCCTGCTTCTTGCCCGGGCAGATGAAAGCGGAGTGCCGCTACTTCTCGATGACGTCGATCTCGACGAGATCGTCAGTGCAGAAGTCACCCGACTCGAAGCAGTGACAGATCACGTCGTCGACGCACGAATCGTTGCCGCTCGGGTTCGCGGTGATGCAGACAATCTTGCACGCGCGTTACGCAACATCGCCGACAATGCTGCCCGTCACGCCTCGAGCCGCCTGTCGGTGACGATGTCGAGAGACGTCGCGGATGCCACGGTCACGATCATGGTTGCCGACGACGGTGACGGTATCCCTGACGACGACAAAGCCCGTGTCACAGAGCGGTTCGTGCGCCTCGACGCCTCGCGGCAGCGCGGATCAGGCGGTTCAGGTCTCGGACTGGCCATTGTCTCGGAGATCGTCCGCGCCCACGGTGGGACCGTGGTGATCACAGACGCCGATGGTGGGGGAGCGGCAGTCGGCTTTCGGATGAGCGTCGAGCAGGGTTTGGACTAGCCTTTACGTGCCTAGCTGCCTCCGTCGGCCGCCAGGCGGTACCCGACCCCGCGCACCGTCTGAATTGCCTTGCACCCGAACGGGGTATCGATTCTCTTGCGGAGATAGCTCACATAGACCTCGACGATGTTCTCGTCGCCGCGATAGTTCACGTCCCAGACGGAGTCGAGAATCTCGGCTCGGGTCACCACCTCACCTTTGTGGCGCATCAGGAACTCCAGCATGCTGAATTCCCTTGGCGTGAGGGTGAGTTCCGTTTCGCCGCGGGCCGCGACGTGGGCTGCCGGGTCGAGGGACAGGGTGCCGGCGGTGAGCACCGCTGGTCGCTCGGGCGCACCACGGCGGGCAAGAGCACGCATGCGCGCGATCAACACGATGAACGAGAACGGCTTGGTCAGATAGTCGTCAGCGCCGAAATCGAAGGCGTCGGCTTGGTCGTACTCGCCGTCCTTGGCCGTCAGCATCAACACGGGTGTCCACACCTGGGAACGCCGTAGCGACCGCACGACCTCGTATCCATTGAGGCCCGGCATCATGATGTCGAGCAGGATCACATCGAAGCGCTCGGAGGTGGCCTTCTCCAGGCCGAGCGCACCGTCGTGCACGACGTCGACCACCCAGCCCTCGGCCACCATCATCCTGCGGACCGTCTCGGCGACGTTATGGTCGTCGTCGACTACAAGGATGCGCACGCCACCTTCACCGCCCTCTTCTCCGAACACAGTGTGCCCGCTCGTCGCTGTGGAGACACTGAGTGGCCCCGAGGGCCGAGGGGGCTGTAGATGTGTGTCTTACGTGAAGGTGTGGGTGCTGCAGCACCCGCATCTTTCGACTCGACACACATTTGGCGATCGGGGAGCACCGTCGCGCGACTCGTGCCGCTGGTAGAGGCAGGCTACCGCGGCCTGGTGATGTGCGTGGCGCAGTTCATGTCGCGAATAGCGACGTCGTTTGGAACCGATCGTCGACGCCGGGTCGCAGCGACTGTATCGCTCCTCGTCTTCGAGCGTGATCGGCCGCCTTCGGATGGCGGCTGGGGGGACGAGAAGAATTCAGCTCGATGGGGTCAGCTGGGCTGCGACATCGGCGGTGTCGAGGATGACACGTTCGCTGACCACTTTGCCGTTCTCGTCGAAGTCGACGATGGCGACCATCTCCAGCGCGATCGTGTTGCCCGTGGCAGGCAATCCCGCATAAAGGCCGTCATGCGTGCCGTCGAACCTCACCAACATCGCACCGGTGAGTCCTTCCTGACCCAGCGGCGTGATGGTGGCGCGGAGGTCGCTGAACGCACCGAAGAGCGATTCTTCGCGCGAACGCAATGCGTCGAGTCCGGCCTGGGGTCCGGTGAGGGGCGAGTTGTAGGCGGCGGGTTCTGCCCACAGTGTGAGTACCGCGGCAGGATCGTGGGCGTTCACCGCGGCGGCTGCGGCTACAGCAAAGTCGTGAATGTACATGTGTTGGTACTTCTTTCGTTAGTCGATCGTTGGTGGAACCTGGGCATTTGCTTCAGGGGCGAACGGACCGTTCGGCGGCCGCGATGGCGACCCGTGCAGGGAGTCGGGTGCTCACGGCTGCGACCGCGGCGTTGGAGAAGCCGTCGACAACGCTGGGCCGATGGCGATGTAGTGCGCGCAACGCGGTGTTCACGACATCGTCCGGGTTTCGTCGCCGGCCCACGGATGCGGCGTCGCCGACGATGTCGAAGAACTCTGTATCTGTGGCCCCGGGACACACGGCGATGACGCGGACGCCGGTCGGCTTGGTCTCTGCCCACAGCGCCCTGGTGAAGGAAAGGACGAACGCCTTCGTCGCGCCGTAGACCGCCATGTGGGGGATTGGCTGGAACGCCGCGGTACTGGCGATGTTGATCACCGTGCCGCTGCCTCTGGCCGTCATCGCCGGCAGGAACAACGTGGTGAGTTCGGCGAGGGTGGTTACGTTCAGTTGGATCTGGGAGACGATGTCGGCTGAGTTGGCCGTCACCAGATCCCCGTGGGCGCCGACTCCCGCATTGTTCACCAGGACGTCGACACTCAGGCCTTGTGCGACAACGTCATTGAACAATGTGGTCCCGGCGCCGGGGCGGGACAGATCACCGGAGATCACGCGCACATCGGTGCCGTGCGATGCGTGTAGTTCCTTGGCGAACGTGCTCAGCACATCGGTGCGGCGAGCGACCAAGACCAGTCGCGCGCCGTGGGCGGATGCGCGCTGGGCAAAAGCGCGCCCGATCCCGGATGACGCGCCGGTGACGAGCACCGTCTTTTCGCGCAACAGTGCGTCTGCGAAGTCGGACATGGATTCTCCTTCAATAAATAAACCGACTGGGCGGTATTGCAAATGTATGATGAACTATTGGAGCTGAATGTGCAAGAAGGGGTACCGATGACGAACAGACAGTCAGGCAGGACTGTGGGACGACCTGCGGGACCAACGGCCAAGGGGGCGAGTACCCGAGCGCACATCGTCGACTCGGCAGCGACGGTCTTCGCCGACCTGGGCTACGACAACGCACGGATGTCAGTACTGGTCGACGCCACCGGCCTCACCAAGGGAGCCGTCTATTTTCATTTCGACAGCAAGGAGTCGCTGGCGCTGGCGGTCCTGGAGGACAAGAACCGTGAGTGGGTCAGCAAAGTGCGCAGCGCCTTGTCGAGCGTCCCCGCAGGTCGTCGTCTGGAGGCGCTGCTGCCGACGATGCTCACCATTCACCGAGACGACCCGACGGTGTGGGCGGTGTCGAAACTGACCCGTAACCTCACCGACCTGGGACAGGACAGTCCGGTTCGTCGACGGGTGGCCGAGGTGAACCAGGAATGGGTCGATCTTGTCGGCGCAGTAGTCGGCGAAGCCCAGGAGCGCGGGGAGGTGCGGGCCGATCTCGACTCGGTGAGCGTCGCCATCGCCTTGATCGGCGCCTTCGACGGACTGAAAGCGTTGCATGACACGCTGACCGAGGACGGTACCGAGCCGTTTGCGTCGGGTGCGCAAGCGCTCGGTGCGATGGCGGTTGCGGGCCTGGCGCCTACGGGTGGTGCGTGAGTCCTTCAGACCACCGCACCGGCTGGTCACCGTGCGGTCCGAACAAGTGCAGGATCTCGACGGTTGAGTTGTCCGCCGGGCCAAACCAGTGGGGTTCTGCGGTATCGAATTCGGCGACCTCGCCCGCCGTGAGTATCTCGTCGCGCTCTGCGACGATGACGCGCAGCGTCCCGGCCAGGACGTAGAGCCATTCGTAGCCCGGATGGGTGACGAGCTTCGGTGCGCGAGCGGAGAGTACCTGCTTGAACACCTGAATCCGTCCCGGATAGCCGGTCAGGGGGATGACGACGCTGCCGGTGTCGTGTCGGAAGGGCGTCAGGTGCACCCGCGGATCGCCGCTGGGCGGTGGGGCGATGAGTTGGTCCAGTGAGACGCGGTAGACCCCGGCCAGCGGGATGAGCAGGTCCAGCGTCGGCCGTCGCTTGCCGACCTCGAGACGTGACAACGTGCTGGCAGTGAGTCCGGCGTCGTTCGCGACCGTTTCCAGAGAGAGCCGGCGTTGCTGTCGGAGCCTGCGCAACCGTGGCCCGATGGCGTCCAGGATCGCGGTGACATCGGCATCGGGTGTCGGCGGTGCGTCACGGTTCACCGCTCAAGTGTGACGGCCTGTGTGTGACACGGCCGGATTGTTTGCGGTTTCTGCAAGAACGCTGGGGATCGCTGATGTGGCCCGTGCACACTCACGTCGTTCTGTTCACGCATCCAGGCCACGAGACAGTGGTCCAAGGGGGTTCGCCTGTGTCCACTGCCGAGTCCGATGTCCTCAGCGCATCCAGACGCCGGTTGGTGCTCGTGGTGTGCGCGTCGAGTCTGTTCCTCGTAGGGCTCGACACCACGATCGTCAATGTTGCTCTGCCATCTATTGGAGACGGTCTGGCGATCGGCGCCCGCGGACTGGAGTGGGTCGTCGACGCCTACACGATCGTGTTCGCGAGCCTGTTGATCACCTCGGGTGCCATCGCCGACCGATTCGGTCGTCGTCGGGTGTTCCTGATCGGGCTGATCGGGTTCGGTGTGACATCGCTGTTGTGCGCGCTGGCACCGAACGCGGGTGTGCTGATCGCGGCCCGTGCGCTGCAGGGGGTGGCAGCGTCGATGCTGAGTCCGGTCGCGTTGGCCATCGTCGTGGCGGCGACGCCGGATCCGCGCGAACGGGCCAGGGCGATCGGCGTGTGGGCGTCGGTATTCGGACTGAGCATGGCCGCCGGGCCCGTGCTCGGTGGCGTGCTGCTCCACAACTTCGAGTGGCGGTCGGTGTTCTGGATCAACGTACCGCTGGTGCTCGTAGCCCTGGTCGCTGTGCTGACGGTGGTGCCGGAGTCGCACGGTGTGCGGACACGGCGTCTCGATCCAGCCGGTCAGCTCCTGCTGATTGCCCTGCTCGCGCTCGGCGTCGGCGCACTCATCGAAGGGCCGCATGTCGGGTGGACCGCGCCGGCGATGCTGGCGATCTATGCGGGTCTCGTCGTTGTGGCGGGTGTCTTCATCGGTGTGGAGACACGCCGCTCCGCGCCGCTGATCGACCTCTCGGCATTCGGTCAACCCGAGTTCACCGCGGCCGTCCTCGGGGCCTTGGCCGTATTTGTCTCGATCTCGATGACCCTGTTGTTCACCACGTTCTACCTCCAGGTGGGACGCGGCTGGGCGCCCATGGCAACGGGCCTGGCCGTCCTTCCCATAGCCGCGGGGGCGACGGTCTGTGCACCACTCTCCGGCCGGATGGTCGCTTCGAGGGGCCCGCGCAGGCCGCTGTTCATCGCTGGTGGCTTCATGGCCGCCGGTGGTTTGCTCGCTTGGATGTCCACCGGGTCATTGGTCGGTGACGGTGGCGTGTCGGTTCTGCTGCTGCTGGTGGCGTACGCGTTGTTCGGGATCGGTATCGGTTTCGCGAACGCGCCCATCACCAACACCGCGGTGAGCAGTCTCCCGGCCGAGCGGGCCGGTGTGGCCGGCGGCATCACGTCGACCGCCCGGCAGGTCGGTGCCGCCGTCGGGATCGCCGTGGCCGGAGGATTGCTCGGCTCGGCGTTGACACCGGCGAGCGATGTCAGATCGGCCGAGCTTTCCGGGGTGCTGGCCCCGGGATGGCTCATCGTCGCCGCCTGCGGTGTCGGCCTCATCCTGCTGGCCACTGCCGCACCACACGCGCAGGGGAGCGCTCGACGCCATCACTCTGACGACGTTGGAACTGCCACTTCTCTGCCGGAGCATGAGAATGACCAGTGATGCACGTCACACAATATACAAACCTGAGCGAAATAGACTCAACTCTACGTGCGTTGAACAACTCGAGTGGCCATAATTGAGCCACGGAGACTTAAGAACGCAAGAACACGTAGAGAAAGAGGTACCACCAAGTGGACAGCTTCACCCCGACCACCAAGACGCAGCAGGCGTTGAGCGCTGCTGTGCAGGCGGCGGCCGCTGCTGGTAACCCCGACGTACGTCCGGCCCACATCCTGGTCGCGCTGCTGGACCAGTCCGACGGTATTGCTTCGCCGCTGCTCAAGGCGGTGGGAGTGAATCCGTCGACTGTTCGGGCGCAGGCTCAGGCCATGGTCGACCGGGCGCCGACGGTGTCGAGTGCCAGTGCCCAGCCGCAGCTTTCCCGCGAATCGATCGCGGCGATCACCGCTGCTCAGCAGCTCGCGTCCGAACTCAACGACGAGTACGTCTCCACCGAGCACCTCGTCGTCGGGCTCGCCACGGGCGATTCCGATGTCGCCAAGCTGCTGCACGACAACGGCGCAACCCCGCAGGCTCTGCAGGAGGCGTTCGTCGCCGTCCGTGGCACCGCGCGCGTGACGTCCGAGGACCCCGAATCCACGTATCAGGCGCTGGAGAAGTACTCGACCGACCTGACCGCGGCTGCCCGTGAGGGCAAGCTCGACCCGGTCATCGGGCGCGACTCCGAGATTCGTCGGGTGGTGCAGGTGCTCAGCCGTCGTACCAAGAACAACCCGGTGTTGATCGGTGAGCCAGGCGTTGGCAAGACCGCCATCGTCGAGGGGCTTGCTCAGCGCATCGTCGAAGGCGACGTGCCGGAGTCGTTGCGCAACAAGACAGTTATCTCGTTGGACCTCGGATCGATGGTCGCGGGCGCCAAGTACCGCGGCGAGTTCGAGGAGCGGCTGAAGGCCGTGCTCGACGAGATCAAGGGATCGGCCGGCCAGGTCATCACCTTCATCGACGAGCTGCACACCATCGTGGGTGCCGGTGCCACAGGCGATTCCGCCATGGATGCAGGCAACATGATCAAGCCGATGCTTGCTCGTGGTGAGCTGCGACTCGTCGGTGCCACGACCCTGGAGGAGTACCGCAAGTACATCGAGAAGGACGCCGCACTGGAGCGTCGTTTCCAGCAGGTGTACGTCGGCGAGCCGAGCGTCGAAGACGCGATCGGCATCCTGCGTGGACTGAAGGAACGGTACGAGGTGCACCACGGTGTACGCATCACGGACTCCGCATTGGTCGCTGCCGCAACACTTTCCGATCGCTATATCACCTCGCGCTTCCTGCCCGACAAGGCCATCGACCTCGTCGACGAGGCGGCGTCGCGCCTGCGGATGGAGATCGACTCGCGCCCCGTCGAGATCGACGAGGTCGAGCGTGTCGTCCGACGCCTCGAGGTCGAAGAAGTCGCGCTCGAAAAGGAGCATGACGAGGCGTCGAAGCAACGTCTGGAAAAGCTGCGTCAGGAACTGGCCGATCAGAAGGAGAAGCTCAACGAGCTCTCTGCACGCTGGCAGTCGGAGAAGACCGCCATCGACGCCGTTCGCGACACCAAAGAAGAGCTGGAACGCCTTCGCGGAGAAGCAGATCGCGCTGAGCGTGATGGTGATCTCGGCCGCGCGGCCGAGCTGCGCTACGGCAAGATTCCCGGCTTGGAGAAGGAGTTGGAGGCCGCGATCGAGAAGACCGGCACCGACCCTGACGAAGACGTGATGCTGCAGGAGGAGGTCGGCCCCGACGACGTCGCACAGGTCGTGTCGGCGTGGACGGGTATCCCCGCGGGCAAGATGCTCGAGGGTGAGACCGCCAAGCTGCTGCGCATGGAAGAGGAACTGGGACAACGCGTCATCGGTCAGAAGGACGCCGTCGTCGCGGTCTCCGATGCCGTGCGGCGTGCACGCGCAGGTGTCGCCGACCCGAACCGGCCGCTGGGATCGTTCCTGTTCCTCGGACCGACCGGTGTCGGCAAGACCGAGCTGGCCAAGGCGCTGGCGGAGTTCCTGTTCGACGACGAGCGCGCGATGGTGCGCATCGACATGAGTGAGTACGGCGAAAAGCACGCCGTCGCAAGGCTTGTCGGTGCCCCTCCCGGCTACGTCGGCTACGAGCAGGGCGGTCAGTTGACCGAGGCTGTGCGGCGTCGTCCGTACACGGTGGTCCTCTTCGACGAGGTCGAGAAGGCTCACCCCGACGTCTTCGACATCCTGCTGCAGGTTCTCGACGAAGGACGCCTGACCGACGGTCAGGGCCGCACCGTGGACTTCCGCAACACCATCCTCATCCTGACGTCGAACCTCGGTTCCGGCGGCGACAAGGACCAGGTGATGGCGGCAGTGCGCGCAGCCTTCAAGCCGGAGTTCATCAATCGACTCGACGACGTCGTGATCTTCGACGCGCTGAGCCCGGAGGAACTGGTGTCGATCGTCGACATCCAACTCGGCCAACTGCAGAAGCGGCTCGCACAGCGTCGCCTCGAGTTGCAGGTCACGCCCAAGGCCAAGGAATGGCTCGCAGAGCGGGGATTCGATCCGCTCTACGGTGCGCGTCCGCTGCGTCGCCTGGTGCAGCAGGCCATCGGGGACAAGCTCGCCAAGGCGTTGCTCGCTGGTGAGGTCCGCGACGGCGACGTCGTTCCGGTCAACGTGAGCGCCGACGGCGACGGTTTGGTTCTGGGCTGACCGGTCCCGAACCGATACGCCGGCAGGCCTGACACGCCGACAGGCCAGAAAGGTCCCGACCCGTGAACGGGTCGGGACCTTTTGCTTGTGCGGGGGCGGTGTGGTTGGGGTTGTTCAGGTGCTCACGCAGCGGGCACTGCCGAGATGTGCGGCTCGAGACGCTTGAGGGCCTGCCGGATCCGCGACTTCGCGGTCGGCAGCGCGACGCCGAGTTCGTCGGCAACCTCGCGGTAGGTCATGCCGCGGAAGTAGGCCAGCTCGATCGCTTCGCGCTGCAGTTCGGTCAGCCGTGACAGCAGGGACCGCACCTCGCGGACGGTCTCGCGGCGCTCAGCGGACTCGCTCACGACGTCGTGTTCGATCCGCGTGGACTGCTCTGCGGTGCTGTAAACGTGAAGTCGACGCTTCGCCGCGGTCTCCGAGCGAACCCGGTCGACAGCGCGTCGATGTGCGAGCGTCATCAGCCATCCGAGCGGTGAGCCGGACTCCGGGTCGAAGGTGTGCGCCGACCGCCAGACCGTCAAGAAGACCTCCTGCGTGGTCTCCTCGCTGAGACCGCGGTCTCGGACAATGCGCAAAACCATGCCGTAGACGCGGTGGCTGGTCTCGTCGTAGAAAGCGGCGAAGGCATGCGCATCGCCCTCCGCGATCCGGGAGAGCAGTGCAGACAGGTGTCCCGTTGAATCACTCATGTCGAGCTCCTGTTCGAAGTGCGCTGCGCCGACTTCTCGACGTGGGCTAAACGCTAAGTCCTCGCGCACGTGGACCGTCAGGGGCGACAGTGGATTGCGACGAACTCGAAACCGAGGAAACCCGCGGTCACGAAGTGATAACGCGACAGGGCGCAATGGGTAAACGATTCCAGTCTATGAACGGGTCAGTCGTCAGCCAGAGCTTGATAGAGCCAGGAAACGACGAGCGCACCGGGATCGACGACGCCGCGCGCATTCTCGCCAACGTAGCTGGCGCGCCCCTTGGTTGCGGTCGTGTCGCGCGTGGATTCGGCACCTTCGGCCGCCTTCTCGGCGACGTCGGACAGAGAGTCGCCATTCTCCAAGGCGTCGACGGCCGGGCTGAGCGCGTCGACCATCGTGTTGTCGCCGACCTGGGCGCCTCCGAGATCCTGGATCTCTGCGAGCGCATGCGAGGAGCCCTCGCGGATTGCGGCCTCGACGTCGTCGGTCTCGGAGAACGCGTGGGCCAACTCACGGAAGAGCACGCCGAAGATGACGCCGGATGTCCCGCCGGAGCGGACGAGATACGACGTGCTGATCGCGCTGAGAACCTGGCTGTCGGTACCGCGCACAGGGAGGCTGAAGTGCGACAGCGCGGCTTCCATGTTGGTACCGAAATCGCCGTCGCCCGCTTTCTGGTCGAGCTCGGTCAGGTCGTCGATCGACTCCTGGACGTGCCGGACGAAGCGCGTCAGCCATTCGTTCTCGGCCCCGTCGTCCGCGGAATCCGACGGCTCGGCGAATGTGGTGTCGCTCAGTGGGGCGGTTCCCCGTGACGGGTTTGCGGCCCATCCCGGTGCGGTGGTCGGTGCGTCGAAGAGCGACACGATCTCGTCGTCGGCGCGCAGCAGGGTGATCGAGACGCCTCGCATGTCGAGGGCCGTGACGAATGTTCCGACCATCGGCCGGGCTATGGAGATCCCACGACGGTCAAGATCTGCGACGACCTCACCGAACACGAGGTCGAGTTCAAGCGGGTGTGCGGCGCCCAAGCCATTGACCAGGCAGATCACCTCTTCGCCGTGGACGAGCGAGAGGGCGTCGACCAGTGGGTCGACCATGCGATTGACCAGTTCACGGGCGCCGACACGGGCGGTGCGTTCACGGCCGGCCTCACCGTGGATGCCAACGCCGAACTCCATCTCGTCGGCGTCGAGCTCGAAGGTCGGCGCCGACTTCGACGGCATGGTGCACGCGTGATAGGCCACCGAGATGCTGCGGGCGTTGTCCGCTACGCGGCGACCGATCTCGGCAACGGCACCCAGCTCGTCGCCGCGAGCAGCCGCTGCACCACAGATCTTCTCGACCAGGATCGTCGCTCCGGTTCCGCGACGACCGGGGCCGGTTGCGGAGTCGGACGCCACGTCGTCTGCGACGACCACGTAGTCGGTCTCGATGTCGTCACGCACCAGGTGTCGCGCGATGCGAAAGTTCATGATGTCGCCGGTGTAGTTCTTCACGATGTGCAGCACGCCTGCGCCGCGGTCGGCCCACCGCGTCGCACCGACGATCTGCAGGGCGTTGGGCGAGGTGAAGACCAGTCCAGGGCAGGCGGCGTCGAGCATGCCGGTGCCGATCATTCCGGAGTGCATGGGCTCGTGACCTGACCCGCCGCCGGAGACGAGGGCCACCTTGCTCTCGCCGTCGCGCTCGCGCAGGTGCAGGAAACCGGGGTCTGACTGCCAGACGATATCGGGGTGAGCGGCAACGAATCCGCGGAGCGAATCGGTGATGAAGGTGCCCGGTGAATTCAGGATGTAGTCGCTCACGCAATCCACCGTATCGGTAAAGCAGTTGGACATGCCGAGCGTGTCGGAGTCCCGCGATACGCTCGACGGCGGACTGGGAGGCAGGGCATGGTGGACGTGATCGTTGGCGACGATGGCTTGTCGCGCTGCACCTGGGCGGCGGTCGAGCCCGAGACGACCTATCACGACACGGAGTGGGGATTTCCGCTCACCGGCGACAACGCCCTGTTCGAGCGGGTGTGTCTCGAAGGCTTCCAGTCCGGCCTGAGCTGGCGAACGATCCTCACCAAGCGCGAGAACTTCCGGGCCGCTTTCTCAGGTTTCGACGTCGAGAGGGTCGCGCGCTTCACCGAGCGTGATGTCGAACGTCTTCTCGGCGACGCCGGGATCATTCGTCATCGGGGCAAGATCGAAGCGGCGATCAACAACGCGCGGCGAGCGACTGAGCTCATCGACGACAAGGGGTCGCTGGAATCCTTCTTCTGGCGGTATGCGCCTGCGGCAGAACATGTTCCGGGTTCGATGACGCTGTCCGAGGATTCGACGAGACTCTCAAAAGACCTCAAGAAACGCGGCTGGAAGTTCGTCGGTCCGACGACGATGTTCGCGCTGATGCAGGCGTCGGGCATTGTCAACGATCACGCCTACGACTGCGTGACTCGTCCGACGGTGGCCGCAGCAATCGACGACTACCTGGCGTCGCAGTGACTCTTGACTCGCAGTGAGGTTGAACTTTCAGCCTCGCGCGCAAGGCGGCCTGACATGGACGGACACGACCCACGCGGCCCCGGCTGTGTGGTCAGCGTGGGTAGGTGGTGATGGTTTCGCCTGTGCGGGTGCTGGTCCAGGTGATGGAGAGGTCGGTGTGGATGGT
>NZ_LZMO01000045.1:0-45433 GCF_001665715.1 Gordonia sp. 852002-10350_SCH5691597 | reverse complement strand
GCACCCAGTCGCAGCGCAACCACGACGCGCTCTCCGCAATTCTCAGGGCAGTCCTCGACGGCGGGCTGCTCGGCGCCAGTCATCGCGGACTTCCGCCACACCTCGTCGTACGCATCTCCGACACGCAGCTCCGTGAGTACGCGGGCTACGGACAGACCACTACCGGCGCCGACATCCCGATGCCCGACTTGATCCGGTTGGCCGCTCAATCGGTCATGCACCTGGCCGTGTTCTCCGAGCACACCGGCGCGCCTCTCTACTTCGGCACAGCCAACCGCCTCGCAAACGAGTCGCAGCGGTTCATGCTGTTCGCGCAGTACGGCGGATGCTCCATGCCCGACTGCCCCCGCCCCTTCAGTCACTCCGAAATCCATCACGCCGAACAGGATTGGGCAAAGGGCGGACGCACCGACATCGACGAGCTCGCACCGGCCTGCGGACCCCACAACCGCGCGGTCGGCGACGGCCCCGGGCAGTTCACCACAGAGAAGATCCCCGACGGCCCCGATCGCGGGAGATACGGTTGGCGATCCAACCCCGACCCGGCGTTCCCGGACAGAGAAAACACACTGCGCACCAACAACATTCACGATCTCGACGCGATCATCGACGAGAAACTCGAGCGATGGCGAGCCGAGCTGACGCCGCCAGTCGCGGTACCAAAATCCCCAACTCCACCGCCGGCAGACCCGCGACCCATCGACGACTACACCTACCCCGAGGACGTCGCCGACGAGATCGTGCGCATGCTGCACGACGGCAGCCTGATCACCGTCGGCGAACTCGAACCCGTCTGACGGCGGCGCCGATTGCGGCGCGGTTAAATCGCCGCGCTCCTGTTGCGGATTTCGAGCGAATCCCGCACATTTGTCGACAGTTGATCGTATGGTCAACTCGCACCGACAGATGACCAGGGGGATTCGTTGCGTCGAATGACTTTCGAGGACCGGCGGCAAGCGCTGGTCGATGCCGCAGTCCGCGTCATCGCACGAGATGGGCTTGCCGCTGCGACGACCAGGGCGATCGTCGGCGAGGCAGGGATGCCTCAGGGCGCGCTCTTCTACATCTTCTCCTCCCGCGATGCGCTGATCACCGAGGTCATCACGCACATCACCGAGCAGGAGCGCCTCACCGCGGTGTTGTCTGCCGACATGGTCGCCGAGGACGCGAGCCTCCACGAGGTGCTCAGCGAAGCCATGCTCGGCTACCTGCGCATGCTCGAAGAGGACCCAGCGCGTGAGCTCGCGCTCCTCGAGGTGGCGACACACGCGATCCGCCACGATCGCGCAGCCGTCAACAAGCAGTGGCAGACATACCGCAGCGCCGTCGCCGACGCACTGAGCTACCTGGCCGACCGCATGTCGATCACGTGGGAGCTACCGCTGACGCAGGTCGCCCATCTGGTGACCTCCGCGATCGACGGCCTGACGCTGTCGTGGCTGACCGACCGCGACACCGAGGCTGCGCGCCGCAATATCGACGTACTCGCCACCGCGATCGTCACGCTCGCCGCACCGACAGCGGGCTCCGCGGCGGCACCGGAAGCACAGTCGGAACCGGACACACATGCAGCACCGGAAGCACCGGAAGCACCCACAGCACCGGAGACCGACGCACGGTGACTCTCGATCACGACGCCCACCACAGTCCGACGACCCCGTGGCAACGCGTATCGTCGAAGTGGGTCGGCCTCTTCGGACTCTCCTGGCTCGGCATCTGGCTCGCGCAACTCGCGCCATTCCAGCTCACTCTTCCCAACCAGATCAACGACTGGCTCGATATCGGCACCAACGTCGACGAAAGCAATTGGCAGCGAAGCGTTCTCACATTCGGTGTGGTATCGGGTATCTCCGCGGTGTTCGCGCTCGTCGCATTCCCACTCACGGGTTCCCTATCAGATCGCACGACGAGCCGCTACGGACGACGTCGACCGTGGATCATCGGCGGCACCGCGTTGTTCGCAGCGGGGCTCATCGGACTTGGCTTCTCCGACAACATCATTGCGATAACCATCGGGTGGTGCGCGGCGCTGACCGGCTTCAGCGCCGTGTCGGCGGCCCTGACCGCTCTGATCAGCGACCAGGTTCCCGTCTTCCAACGCGGCGTCGTATCGAGTTGGGTGTCGGCCCCGCAGGCGATCGGCGTGATCATCGGTATCGCGCTGGTGTCGGCGTTCGGGCTCGGCTTCCTCCCGTCGTACGCGCTTTTCGCGGTCGTACTGATCGCCTGCGTCGCACCGTTCGTGATGTACCTCGACGATCCACCCATCCCGCGTCACGACAAAGGCAGGATCAGTCTGCGCGCCGTCGTATCCGAGCTGTGGGTCTCGCCACGCGAGCACCCCGATTTCGGGTGGACACTACTCGGCCGCGTGTTGGTGAATCTTGGTAACGCCCTTGGTACTTCGCTGCTCTTCTTCTTTCTGAAGTTCGGCATCCACTCCACCGACGCCGACAACGACATCCTGCTGGTGACAGCGGTCTACATGGTGTTCGTCGTCATCAGTGCGCTGGTGTCAGGCAAGCTGAGCGACATTGTCGGGAGACGAAAGCCGTTCGTCCTCGCCGCGGGCGTGTCGCAGGGTGCCGCGGCTGTCTGCATCGCAGTCGTCGCCGACCTCCCCATGACGATGGTCGCGGCCGCACTGCTCGGCGCTGGTTTCGGCGCGTTCCTCGGTGTCGACCAGGCGCTGGCAACACAGGTTCTCCCCGACGCCGAGCACAACGGTCAGGACCTGGGAATCATGAACATCGCGATGGCCGTTCCGCAGGCGCTCGGACCTCTGGTCGGCGCCGCAATCGTCGAGGTAACCGGCGGTTTCAGTGGATTGTTCGTCGCGTCAGCAGTTTTCGGAATCCTGGGCGGCGTGTCGGTTCTGCTGGTACGCAGCGTGCGATAGATCGCCCGGCGCCGCCGCCATACCCGTTGGCCCACAGCATTTCCCATTGGCCAACAGCATTTCCCATTCGCCCACACCACTCCGCACCCATTCACAACACTTAGCACTCATTCACAACGCATCCACGTCTCCACTCATCGACAACAGCCACTAATCCACAACGCATCCATCGTCCATGCAGTCGAACGTCCACATTTCACCAGGGGGTCGAGATGAGCACCAACGCATCCCGCGGAACGCCGCACCACACTTCACACGACGACGCCGCACCGAGCGAAGTGAGCCGCCGCGGATTCCTCGGCGCCTCCGCGGCGGCTGTCGGAGCAGGCGTGGTCGGGATCGCCGTGACAGGCTCACTCGGAGCCGGAACAGCAACGGCCGCACCGTCGTCGGGCTATCTCGTGGGGGCGGGCAAGGGCGATCTCACCGGCGCCATCGCAGGCCAGGGAATGATGGGCTACTCCGACCTCAGCCAGGTCGCCACCGGTCTGCTGCAACGCGTGTGGGCGCGCGCCTACATCATCGCCGACGCCGCGTCGGGCAAGCGCATAGTGTTCGTCAACGCCGATCTGGCCTGCCTGTTCGAGTCCCACCGCGTAGGCGTGATGGACGAACTGCGCCAACGATTCGGCAACCTCTACACCGAGGACAACGTCAATCTCAACGCCACTCACAACCACAACACGTGCGGCGGAACCGCCTGGGACTACGCGTATACGCTTGCAGCGTTGGGTCATCGGGAGAACTCCTACCGCGCTGAGGTGGCTGGCCTCGTCGACGCAATCGTGGCTGCCCACCACTCGCTCGCGCCGGGCACACTCGAACTCGGGCATTCCGAGCTACACGACGCCAGCGCCAACCGATCGCTGCAGGCGTTCGTCAACAATCCGACTCCCGATCGTCGACACTTCCCCGAGCACATCGATCCGCAGGTCACTTCGCTGCGACTTCGTCAGGGCGGCAACGTCATCGGCGAGATCACCTGGTTCGCCACACACGGCACGTCGTTGACCGACGCCAATACGTTGATCTCGATCGACAACAAGGGCTACGCGTCGTACCTCGCCGAGCAGAGCAACCCCGACGTCGTCGCATCGTTCCCGCAGACCAACGCAGGCGACATGACTCCGAATCTCGCTGTGCGCAAACTACATCCGTCCGGGCCGACCGAGGATCACCGCGCCAACTGCACGATCATCGGACAGCGACAGTTCAAGGCCGGCGAACGAGCATTCGCCGCGGCGCGCTCGCTGACCGGCGGGCTGTCCTACGCCTACCGTTTTCTGAACCTTTCCGACATCGCGATCGACGGCGCTTACACCCCTGATGGACGCGCGGCACGTACGAGCCCCGCCATCATGGGTGCCGCAGCGGCGGCGACGAGCACCGAAGACAACACGCGCAGCCAGCTCTCCTTCCTCAAGGAGGGCACCGTACTGCCCTTCGCCGCAGCGCTCGGCGCGACGTCGAAAGTCACTCCGCCCGAATGGGTTCAGCAGGTCCAAGCACCGAAGCTGCCGTTGTTCCCCCTCGGCTACATGCCGCCTCACCCGTGGATTCAGCAGATTCTGCCGATCCAGCTGATCCGCATCGGCGATCTGGTGCTCGCAGCAGCACCCGCCGAGTTCACCATCACCGCGGGGCTGCGCGTGCGTCGGATCGTGGCGGCGGCATTCTCGTTGCCACTGGAAAACGTTCTGCTGCAGGGATACTCGAACGGCTACAGCCAGTACGTCACCACTCCCGAGGAGTACCTCTCCCAGCAGTACGAGGGCGGCGAGACCCTCTTCGGTCGGTATACCCTGTGCGCATACATGCAGGAATTCGACAGGCTCGCACGCGAGATGGCAGCCGGGAAGCCGTCATCGCGCGGCCCGAAGCCGCCGGACCAGCGCGGACCTCAACCCGATCTGCTGACCCCGGTACCCGCCGATACCCCCATCAGTGGTCGACGCTTCGGCGACGTCGTGCGTGGACCGAAGACCTCATACCGGTCCGGTGAGACGGTGTCGGTCGAGTTCTGCGGCGCACACCCCTCCAACAAGGTGCACAGGGTGCGGCAGGGAAGCAGCGCGGCCAAGGACGGCTACTTCGTCGTCGAACGGTACGAGGCGGGTCGCTGGGTCGCGGCCGCCGACGACAACACCTGGGGCACCGAACTCGCCTGGAAGCGGCCGGCCGGCAGTTCGACGGCGTCGAGCGTGACCATCCGTTGGACGACCGGCTCCGGAGTTTCGGGGCGCCACCGCATCCGGTACTTCGGCGACGTCAAGCGGGCCGGCGGCGCGCTGTCGTCGTTCGTCGGGACGAGTCCCGCCTTTGACGTGAAGTGATGCCGTGGCCGCACAGCATGACCGGCCTGACTAGGTGACGGGCCTGACGAGATGACGGGTCCAGCGCGATGACAGGTCCGGCGCGATGACAGGTCCAGCGCGATGACAGGCCCGACGCGATGACAGGCCCGGCGCGATGACAGGCCCGGCGCGATGACAGGTCCGGCGCGATGACAGGTCCGGCGCGATGACGCACGGCCCGACAGGCCGAACCGTCGAACCTGTGGTTGGGTTGTGCGCGTGAATGCCCCCGACGTGACAGGCCCCGGCACGGCAGCGACTCCCGGTACCACAGCGACTCCCGGTACCGCAGCGAATCCCGGCACGGCACCGATTCGTGGCACGGCAGCACAACGTCGTGTCCATCGGGGACGCATCATGCACATCGCAGGCTCGCCGACGGTCTCCGACGCCGACTCTGCGCTCGTCGACATCCCCGACGGTGCGCTGGTCATCACCGCCGACGGGTTGATCGACTTCTGCGGCCCCTTCGACGAACTGTCCGCGCAGCCCGGGGACGTCGTCGTCGACCATGGCGATGCCTTCCTGCTTCCGGGATTCGTCGATGCCCACGTGCACTTTCCGCAGACCTACGAGCTCAACGCATACGGCGGCGGCCAGTTGCTGGAGTGGCTGAACAACTGCATCTTTCCCGCGGAGTCACGGCTGGCCGACCCCGTGTTCGCCCGCACGATCGCGCGCGACTTCACCCGCGCCAGGATCGCCGCGGGCACCACGGCCGCGATGGTGTTCGGTTCGGCCTTCCCCGTGGCGCAGGACGAACTATTCGAGGCGACCCGGCGCGCCGGGCTGCGCATCGTCAGCGGTCGCGGTATCCAGACCCAGGGTCCGGATTCGGCCGCCCCACTGATGACCTCGGAGTCAGACGCGATTGCACTGACCACCGCCGAGATCGAGCGGTGGCACGCGGCCGATACCGGAGACCCCGACACCGCTCGGCTACTGACCGCGATCGTGCCGCGCTTCACGCTGTCGGTGACAACGCAGACCCTCGCGGCGCTCGGCGAGCTGTACGCGCAGGTACGCGACCGCGGCGTCTACGTCCACACGCACCTCAACGAGAACAATCGGCCCGGCACCGGCGAGGTCGACCTGGTCAAGCAACTCTTCGACGTGGAGTGCTACCTCGACACCTACGACGGCAAATTCCTCCCCGGTTCGGCCGTCGGCGGCGAGAGCCTGCTCGGCAGGCGCACCATTCTGGCGCACTGCGTCCACTGCACCGACGCAGAGTTGGCCCGGATGGCAGAGACCGGCACGTCGATCGCGCATTGCCCGACGTCGCAGTTGTTCCTCGGCTCGGGCACCATGCCGTGGAACCGCACCGTCGACGCGGGCGTGACCATCGCGCTGGGCAGCGACTGCGGAGGTGGCGACGAATGGCTCATCTCGAAGGTCGCAGGCGACGCCTACAAGGTGCACATCTCCGAGCCCGGCGAGGCAAGCGTCGCAATGCATCCGGCGCAGATGTTGTTCAGCGGAACCCTCGCAGGCGCACGGGCCCTCGACGCCGAATCACGCTTCGGCAACTTCGACGTCGGCAAGGAGGCCGACTTCCTGGTGATCGACCCACAGCAATGGCCGCCGCTGGAACGGATGCTACGCAACGGAGTTCGCGACGACGACCCGCAAAGAGCGCGCGACCAAACACTTTTCGCGCTCCTGATGGGAATGCGCGAACCTGCGATCGCGGAGGTCTACGTCGGGGGCGACAAGGTCGACGCCGACGCAGTGTGACGGCTCAAGCGGTGTGAGTTTCTGCGCAGTGTGTGAGCTTTCGCGGCCCGGCGTAGCTCAGATCGGGTGGCCGTCCCATTCGTGGTCGTGCATGAAACCCTCGGCAAGACCGACGTGGTAGCGGCGGCAGTCACGCAGGATCGACGCGTAGGCGACCGGCAGCATGATTCCGGGTTTCATGTCTCCACGCTCGAAGATGACGTCCTCGTAGGAGTGAAAGTCCTTCCAGAACTGGCGCATCGACCGCCCCTGGCGTGATGCCTTTGTCCAGCCGTAGAGCAGCATGCCGAGGCCGATCATGCGGTCGACGTCGGAGTCGGGAACGATCAGGTCGTCGTTGTCGCCGAAGAACGCCGCGGGTACGTCGTTGTGGGGGCGGAACATCATGATCCCGCTCGTCGACCGCGGGTTGCACTCGATGCAGTAGATGCTGCCGTCGGCACCCTCGATGAAGTCGAACCCGGCCTGCCCGGTAAAGCTCTGCGCCGCAACGAATTCAGTGATCCAGTCGAGGATCGGTTGGTGTTCGATGGAGGTGAACGACAGACACGAGCTGCCGCCGATCGCGTAGCTGACGGGGTACGTGGCGTGCGCGTTGACCTTGCCATCGCGGCAGACCGAGTAGGTGCAGTAGCGCTTGCCTTCCATCCACTCCTGGGCCAGCCACGGATTCGTCGAATCGTATTCGACCCAATCGAGATTCTGTCCGGGAGTGATCTTGTGTACCTTCTGCGACCCGCGCGAGTAGCACTGCTTGAACGCGAACGGAACGTCGAAGTCGAGGGCTGCGGCGTCGTCGGGCCCCTCGACGACCGCGAACTTCAGTGTCGGGATGCCCAGGGAGACCAGCTCGCGCTGAAAGTCGTATTTGTTGTGCAGCTTGTTCTCGGTGTCGAAGTCGGACAGGAACACTTCGCACTCCGGGGGAAACAGTCCCACCATCATCGACAGGATGTCGGTTTCCTCGTGGATGGGAATGACCATGTCGACTTTCTCGTCGACGACGATGCGAGCGAGTTCGCGGCAGTAGTCGCGGGGCTCGAACTTCGGTGCGGGCACCTTGTGAAATGCGTCGACCGAGTTGGAGAAGCGGCTGACACCGATCGGAATGCTGTCGACGACGGTCACCCGATGACCTGCCGCCGACATCAGCCTCGCCAGGTTCAGCGTGAGGAAAGAGCGGCCGAAGGTGATCAGGACGTGCTTCTTCGGGGATGTCGCCACATCGCGAGTCTAGTCAGTTGTCCCAACCCTCCGACGCGGGCGGCATGACAGTCCTCGGATCGGCGGCGATAGACCTCGAGACGGGCGCCGATGGGATTGTCGGTACCTCAGTGGATACTGAGAGCGGAATAATAACTCGCTTGCCGACCGTTAACCGATGAGTTGTGGTTATCGGGGGAGTCTCTACTGCACGACCACTGGCGATCCACAACCGCTGTGATTACACGACCGCCAGCGATTGCACGAGCCTGTGCCAGACGACTCCTCAGCTCCCGTCCACGGGGCGCGAAGCGAGTGGACTGACCGGATAACGAATCGCGAACAGGACGAGAGGTAGGTCGCATGTTCCTCATCGGCGTCATCGCGGCGAGCCTCGCCGCGGTGGCTTACGGCATGTCGACGGTGCTGCGCGCCCTCGGGGCTCGTCGTGCCGCGCAGACCGAGCGTGATGAGGGGATCGAGACCACCAACGCCGCAGGTGGGCCGACACTTCGCTCCACGGCGTCGACCTTCGTCGACCCGGCGTTCATCCTCGGTACGGTCCTGGTGACTGTTGGATTCGCCGGCGGCGCTGTTGCGGCCCGCTACCTGCCGCTGTTCTTGTCGCAGACGATCGTCTCGGCCAACCTGGTGATCACCGCACTGCTGGGCACCATCATGCTCAACATTGCGCTGCACACCCGCGACTGGGTCGCCATCTGGCTCGTCGTGTTCTCGCTGTGCCTTCTCGGTATGTCGTCGTCGCATCAGACAGGCGATTCCGGGGGCTACTCATTCCACTGGCTGTTGTTCTTCGCCACCATCGTCCTGAGCGTGCTGGCGCTGCTGTCGGTGTACCGACTCGGCCGACACGGCGCTATCGCAGGCGGCGCTGCCGCAGGCCTGCTGTTCGGTGTCATCGCCATCGCGGTGCGCATCCTCGACGGCATCCACCCCTTCGACCCCGTCCGACTGCTCCTCGATCCCGCAGCGTGGACCATCGCGGTCGCGGGAGCCGTCGGATTCTTCGTGCAGACCGTCGCACTGCAGCTCGGCGCTGTCAATGGCGTCACCGCAGTGCTCGTGGTCGGCGAAACGGCAGGTCCGAGCCTTATCGGCGTCATGTTCCTCGGCGATCAGGCCAAGCCGGGCCTCGGTTGGCTTGCGCTGGTTGGTTTCGTCGGAGCTGTCGTGGGTGCGGTGCTTGTCGCCTGGTATGGGTCCGGAGATCCCGACCACTTCGGCGAGGCACCCCCGATGAAGGGCGGGTGGCGTCGCGGACGTGAAGACGATGAGTTCGACGACGAGTATGACGAGGGCGAGTTCGAAAGCGACCAGTTCGAGAGCGGCGAGCTGCGCTCAGATATGACCGCGTCCGATGAGATCGACTCCTTCGGATTCGCGCCCGCCGACTTCGACGACGATGACTTCGACGACCAGGACTTCGACGACGAGGACTTCGACGGCGCGGACTTCGACGACAAGGACCCCAGCGGTGACGAGGGCCGCAGCGTTACTCAGGGCCAGAGCATTGCCGCGGGCCGCAGCGCTACTCAGGATCACAGCGTCGGTGACAGCCAGAGCATCGACGGTGGCCGCGCTGGTGACGGCTCGGTCGCGAGGTCGGACATCGACTTCACCGATGTCGACCTCGACGATCGGCAGCACTCGCAGCGCTACTCGCGCTGATCGGTGTCCTCGACCTCCTGAACGTCTAGCTGCTTGCCGCCCGCCGCTTGGCCGTCTGTGTCCCGGGCGTCTGCCTCTTGGCCGTCGGCGTCCCGACCGCCCGCCTCCTGGCCGTCTGCGTCCCGAGCACCCGCCGCGAGAGCGATCTCGCCCGGCCCCCTGTCCCCCTGGCCGCTGTCCCCGTATCCCTGCCCGGTCTCGCCCTGGCCCGCCGCCACGCGCACGGCGGCCCGCAGATTGCGGATGGCGCCGAGTCGCCATGCGGTGGCGAACCACATGATGATCACGAACGGCGCGATGATCAGCATCGACCACAGGTAGCTGTTGTTGGGCATGACGTCGGAGATCACCTGCGCTCGTGACACGCCGTCGACCTCTGCGGGCAACCATGCCTCGAGGATGTTGCGCGTGAGTTTGACCGGCGCGAACGGGCCGGCACTCGACGCGATATAGAACGAGGTCAGCACGATCGCCAACGACCCGAGCCATCCGATAACCCTGACCTGGGAGCCCAGGATCTCCGCAGCCGTCCTGATCGACTCGACGGTGAAGCCCAACATCAGCACCAGGAGCAGACACGCGACCTGGGCGGAGAGCAGTTCCTCTATGACGGACGATTCGTCGTCGCTCGACGCCATGCTCGGCAATCCGATTGCCAACGAGATCAGCCCCGAGATCAGTGCGACGAGCGTGACAGAGCTGGCCGCGCCCTCGATCCGGGCGAATGAGCCGCGCATCGCACCCTCGGTCGCCGCGCTCGCCACCTTCGGACCGACGTCGTAGACGATCAGCACGACGAGTCCGGAGATCAGCGCGCTCAGCAGCCACGCAACCGTCGTGGTGCACACGGCCGCCAGCGCGAAGGAACCGATCAGTGGTCCGAACAGGCTGTCGGCGCTATCCGACAGACGTGTTCCGACGAGCGGCAGGACCCCGACGATCGCGATGACCAGTCCACCGGCGAGAAGCGGACCGGAGAACTCCGAAATCTCGACGGCGTCGAGGTCGGGATCGCGACCTCGGATGACATGCCATTCGGCGGCCGTCAGTTGTCGCAGTCCGCTTCCCCACCGCGTGCGGTCGCTCTCGGCTCCGGGCCGTGTGTTGCCCACGTCCACCAGATTAGGTACCGACCGCCCGCTGTTGGGTGAGGATCGCCGCGATGTCGGCGCGGTCGGTCACGTCGAGCTTCACGCAGGCAGGGTAGATGTGCCCCTCCACTGTGCGCACGGACACCACGAGACGCTCGGCGATCTGCTTGTTCGAGAGTCCGGCAGCCACGAGGTTGGCGATCTCGCGTTCGCGCGTGGTGAGCGGCAACGGTTGCGCCGCACGCTGCAGCGCAGGCGTTCGCAGGCCTCCGCACGACGCCGAGATACGATCGGCCATCGCTGCCGACGCGACCGTCGCGGAACGGTGTGAAGCGTTGTCGTGCAACACACTTGCCTGCGCGGCCGAGTCGGCTGCCGACAACAGGTAGCCCAGCTTCTCGAAATCCGCAGCACACAGATCGAGTTCGACGCCGTCTCCATCGGCACTTGCCCGCGCGTGCCGCGCGTAGAGACCGACGAGCGGACCGTCGACGATGTCGCCGAGTTCAGCGAGTCTGTCCGCCACGGACGTGTCACCGAAACGTGCAGCGGCATGCAGTGATTCGGCTTCGACCGCGAACTGCCCTGTCTCACGAGCCTGCTCGGCCGCATCATTGGCGAGGGTGATCGCGGTGGTGATCATCCCGGTGGATGCGGCTTGGCAGGCGGCAGCGACACCGAGCATCGGCCCGAACACCGCAACCTGCCTGCCGTATTGCTCGCGGGCTCGGGTGAGCGCGACGTCGGCGTCGTCGGGCAATCCCATTGCCGACAGCGACTCGATGAGGAACAGGTAGGCTGGGAAGTTCCAGGTTGCCGAGTATTCGTCGGTGTCGAGCGTCGCGAGGGTCTGCTCGATGCGTCGTGTGACGGCGGTGCACCTTCCGCGCGCGAGGTCGACAGCGGCGACGAGTTCTCCCGCCATCGCCCGCCGAGGTATTGCGCGGTGTCGGCGAACGTGGCGTACCGCTGTGCTGCGACCTGAGCGTCCTCGAGGCGGCCGGTGAGCGTGAGTGCGAGTACCTCGCCGATGCCCGCCGGAAAGCGCAGCATCCCATCGGTTTTCGCCTCAGCGTCACGTGCCCGGGCCGCAAGCGGCGCGACGTCGTCGCCGCGTCCCTGTAGCGCGCGGGCGAGCATGCCGCCGAACGCCGCCCACTCGACTGCCCAGGGCAGCGGAGATGACGCCGCGAGTACATCGTCGGAAAGCTCGACCGCCCGCGCGAGATTGTTCTCGAAAAGCGCACACGCCGACCCGATCGCGTCGACGATCGGCGTGAGTAGGGGTTCGGTGACGCGCGCACGGACTTCGTCCAGCAGTTCGTCGGCGCGTTTCGAATCGCCCATGGCCCAGAACATGTTTCCGACGCGCAGGACGCCGATGCGGGTGGCTCTGATCTCATCGAGATCGGCGAGTCGGTACTGCGCCAGTAGCTGCTCCGCTTTGTCGGGTTGGGCCTGCCACATCAACGCTCGGGCGAGCAGTTCCGCCTCGTCTGCACCGCCGCCGTCGGCGATTGCCGCACGCGCGAACCGCTCGCCCATCGGGACCTGTGCCAAGTTGAGCGCATCGCGGGCCGCCGAACCGAGCAGTGACAGGTCGATGGCACCGACGTCGCTTTCAAGGGCCAAGTCGGCGAGGCGAATCCGCGCCGCGGGCGTGTCCTTGGGACGCGAATCGAGTGCTCTGACGAGTGCACCGCGAAGTCGACGCGACGACGCGAGGCCGAGGCCGTGCCGGATGACCTCGCCGAACAGCGGATGGTGGAACGAGACATTGAGGCTGCGGCCGTCGCGCGTGATGCGGACGAGGCCGTCGATCTCGGCTTGTTCGACGGCCTCTTCGCTGGCAAGGTCGGACAGCACGTCGATGTCGAGCGGCTCGCACAGGCTCAGGTACTTCAGCGCGGCGAGGACGTCGGGCTGCAGTTGTTCGACGCGTCCGGCGAGGAGCGACGCGAGCTCGGAGGTGATCGCCGCACGTCCGCGAAGCTGCCACACACCATTGACCTGCCGTAGGGTCCGCGCAGCTCGCGCACCTTCGACGAGGTGTCGCAGGAACAGGGCGTTGCCGCCGGATGCCTCCCACATACGGTCTGCGGAATGCTCTTCGAGCTGGCCACCGAGGACGGACTCGATGAGTTCGACGCTCTGCTCTTTGGTGAACGGCGACAACGTGATTCGAATGAGGTGATTGTCTTTCCAGAGCGAGGTTACGGCGTCGGGTACGGCCTCACCGCTGCGCACGGTCGCGACGATCTGCACTGCGCGATCGATGGCGAGTTGATGGAGCAGCGTCGCCGACAACTCGTCGAGGAGGTGCGCGTCGTCGACTCCGATGATCGTATCGCCCTCTGCGAGAAGGGTTTCGCGCGCCGCTGACAGGTAGGTAACCGGGTCGCTCGACACCGCGGGACCGACTAGGTGTGCGAACACCCCCAGTGGAATCGAGCGGGCCGACTCGGTACCCGCAACCCAGCGCACCCCGGTTTCGGTGCCCGCCGTGACCAGCCGCGCGAGCGTCGTCTTACCGACTCCCGAATCGCCCGTCAGCACCACCCCACACACCGAACCCCCCGGATTCAGCGCGGACTGGATCGTGCGGAATTCCTGCTCCCGCTCGATCAGTGGCCAAGTGCCTTGCATGTGTCACGAGTTTAGTCACTGACCTGCGACTCTCCGACAAGACGAGACAAGGCTGTCCCCTGAACGGAGTACCCGACCGGTCTCGCTGGTCCAAAGAGTTTGGGTGGCCCAAAGGGTTTGGGTGGTCCAAAGGGTTTGGGTGGTCCAAAGGGTTCGGCTGGTCTGTCGGGTCTGCTACCCGGCGTCGCGTCGATTCACCAGAAGCACGCCGACTGCGAAGACGATCGCCGCGAAGACACCGAAGTAGATCAACGAAACCCACGAATTCCAGTGGTAGCCATCCCCGGGAAAGTCGCCGTCGAGAAATCGAGAGCCGTTGCGGAACGGGAGAAACGGTCCGATTCGACGTCCGACGACCGGCAGGGCCGCGGCAACGTTCTCGAGGACGAGCATCCACACCAGCACCACCGAGACCGCACCCGCGGTCTGCCGCACGATGGCACCGACACCGATCCCCACGATGACGCACAGTGCCGCCCAGACCGCTGTACCCCAGATCTGTCTGATCACGTGCTCGCTGCCGAGGTCTAGACCGGCGGAGCCGTTCAACGCCTTCACGAGCAGAACACTGCACAACGACAACGGCACGACGACGACAAACGTCAACGCGACGTACACCAGTGCCTTCGCGCACAACACATTCTGGCGACGAGGGGTTGCCAGGAACGACGTGCGGATGGTCCCGAAGCGGAACTCGGTGGTCACGCCGAGTACAGCCATGATCATCAGGATGACGACTCCGAAGAAGTTCACACCGATCAGATACACCGACGCCGCGCTGCTCTGGTCGAACGATCCGTCGGTGGCTGCGCCCTCGGGTTGATCGGCGACCCCGCCTGCACCGCGGGTCACGAGCGCGATCAGTCCCGCGATACCGAGACCGAGTACGACGACCGCCGCAATGCACCACCACGGCGCACGGGTACTGGTCAGCTTGATGCGTTCAGCCCGAACCGCGCCCATCAGTGCTGCCCTCCCCGATAGTCGATCGACTCGGCTGTGGCTGCCATGAAGACTTCTTCGAGCGACGGGGTGTCGGACACCAACTCGTGCAACCCGATTCCGGCAGCCGCCGCGACATCGCCGACCTGGTCGGTGGTGGCGTCGGCGACGGTGAGATACGTCCGGCCGTCCTGTCCGGCGACCGGGGTCACCGCGAGACCAGCGGCCTCGAGTGCCCGGTGGAGTTCCGCCGGTTGCGGGGTACGTACCCGGGCCACGGGGCGCGCCCGCGCAGTGAACTCCGAGATCGAGCAGTCGGCGATGAGCCTGCCCCGGCCGATGACGACCACGTGGTCGGCCGTCAACGACATCTCGGTGAGCAGATGGCTCGATACGAACACCGTCCTGCCCTCTGCGGCCAGCGCCCGCATGAAGTTGCGGACCCAGACGATGCCTTCCGGGTCGAGTCCGTTCACCGGCTCGTCGAAGACGAGAGTGTGCGGATCGCCGAGCAGCGCGCCCGCGAGCCCGAGTCGCTGCGACATACCGAGCGAGAATCCGCCCGCCCGCTGGTCTGCGACGGATGTCAGGCCGACCATCTCGAGCACCTCGTCGACCCTGCCCACCGGGATGTCGTTGCTCGCGGCCATCCACCGCAGATGATTGCGCGCGCTTCGGTTGGGGTGCACCCACTTGGCGTCGAGGAGCGCGCCCACTTGGCGCAATGGATGGTCGAGTTCGCGGTAGAGGCGGCCACCGACGGTCGCTGTTCCCGACGTCGGCCGGTCGAGACCGAGGATCATGCGCATCGTCGTGGATTTCCCCGCCCCATTGGGCCCGAGGAATCCAGTCACGCGCCCCGGCGCGACGGTGAAACTCAGGTGGTCGACGGCGGTCACGCCCCCGAAGGTCTTGGTCAGATCGGCCGCGGCAAGCATTGCCTCGACCATAGCAATCGAGGGCTACCCGCTGGCCCGGGTTGCCGCGCCGCTGGTGATTTCGACTCGGCAACTCGCTGCGCTCGCGGCCGGCTCAATCAGCGGGAAAGGGCAACTCGCTTCGCTCGCGGCCGGCTCAATCAGCGGAAAAGGGCTACATCCGCTCGTCGGGGTTGCCCCCACCGCTGGTCGAGCGCTATCCGCTGGTCGAGCCTGTCGAGACGGTGAGGATGGGAGTGCGGCTTGATCGAGTGTTCTGACTTTTGTCGAGACTGACCCCGGTTGGGTGTCTTGAAGTGGACCTGTCGATCCCGGTCGGGTCGTGGACACACCCTTGGTTCGACTGATGGAGCCGGGTGAGGCAGTGACTTCATAGGAACCTGTCGGCAGCGGTTATGGCCGACTCTTCACCGTCCTGTCCGCCTCACCCGGCGATGTCATCCCCGTGCCGTAGGACACGACTCAAGGAGACATAACCGCGATGACCAGCATGACCGTTACCCCGCCGCCGCTGCAACCGATGTACGGCGGAGTCGACACCCATAAAGACACCCACCACGCCGCGGTCGTCGATACCGATGGCCACCGCATCGCTGACCGCGAGTTCGCAACCGGCCAGCACGGTGATGATCAGATGTGTGCCTGGCTGACGCAATGGCCGATCGAGGCGATCGCCGTCGAGCAAACCGGCACCTACGGTGCCGGCCTGACACGTTCGCTGCACGCTGAGGGCTACCGCGTCAAAGAACTCAACCACCCCGATCCCACGGTGCGCGCGTGCGCAGGCAAATCCGATCCCATCGATGCCTACAGCGCAGCGCAGGCAGCCCGCACCGGGCGAGCCTCCATCACCCCGAAAGACCGGACCGGGATCATCGAGTCCATCCGAATGATCAAGGCCGCCAGAGCATCCGCGATCAAAGCACGCACCGCCGCGGTCAACCAGATCCGCGACTTCACGATCATCGCACCCCAGATCCGCGACAAGCTCACCGGCATGACCACCACCGGCATGATGGCCGTCATCATCACCTGGCGACCCCACCGCGACCACCTCGACGACCCCGTCCAAGCCGCCAAACTCGTGCTCCGTCAGGTCGCGATCCGAGTCCGTGAACTCGACGCCGAAATCACCGCCTACACCCGCCACCTCGACACGTTGACCGCCCAGATCGCGCCACGGCTGCGTGCACTGCCACAAGTGGGCACCCTCAGCGCTGCGCAACTGTTGATCACCGTCGGTCAATGCCCCACCCGAATCAAGACCGACGCCCAGTTCGCGCGGCTGTGTGGGATCGCCCCGATCCCGGCATCCTCGGGTAAAACCCACCGCACCCGCCTGCACCGTGGCGGCGACCGTCAAGCCAACTGCGCGATCCACCTCGTCACCATCGGCCGGCTCAACCGACACGAGAAAACCATCGCCTACCGCGACCGCCGAACAGCCGAAAACCTCTCCACCAAAGACATCATCCGCGCCGTGAAACGCTACGTCGCCCGCGAACTGTTCTACGCCCTCAAAGCAGACCTCACCGCCTGGGACACCAACCAAAACAACCACGCCCACACCACTTGACGGACTATAGGAACGTCCACCGGCCAGTGATTTCGACTCGGCAACTCGCTCCGCTCGCGGCCGGCTCAATCAGCGGAAAAGGCCCACCCGCTCGTCGAGCTGAACCCCGCTGGTCCAGCTGTCCCCGCTGGTCGAGCGCTATCCGCCGGTCGAGCTTGTCGAGACCCGCTGGTGATTTCGACTCGGCAGCTCGCTGCGCTCGCGGCCGGCTCAATCAGCGGAGAGGGACCACCCGGCCCGGCGAGGATGCCTGCGCCCAGAAACGCGTCGGAATGCGGCCCGCCCCGGCGGCGAGGTGGCCCGCGATCACCGCGTGGCGCATCGCGTTCGCCATGCGCTCTGGGTCGTCGGCGCGGGTCACGGCCGACGCGAGCAGCACGCCGTCGCAACCGAGTTCCATCGCCCGTGCGGCGTCGCTTGCGGTCCCGATTCCGGCGTCGAGGATGATCGGCACCTGCGCCGATTCGACGATCATCTCGATGTTGTGGGGATTGGAGATCCCGAGACCGGTTCCGATCGGCGACCCGAGCGGCATCACGGCGGCGACGCCGAGGTCGGCGAGTCGTGCCGCGAGCACCGGGTCGTCGTTGGTGTAGACGAGCACCGTGAAGCCGTCGTCCACGAGTCGTCGTGCGGCGTCGACGAGTTCGATGGGGTCGGGTAGCAACGTGCGGTCGTCGGCGACCACCTCGAGTTTCACCCACGACGTTTCGACGGCTTCGCGGGCGAGTTGCGCCGTCAGCACCGCCTCCGCAGCGGTGTGGCACCCGGCGGTGTTGGGTAGCACGTCGATCTTCAAGCGCCGCAACAGATCCAGCACCCCGGTCGTCGATCCCGCGTCGATCCGTCTCATCGCGACGGTCGTCAGTTCGGTGCCTGCGGCGACGAGTGCCCGCTCGAGTACCGCGAGGTTCGCCGCACCACCGGTACCCATGATGAGTCGGGAACCGAAGTAGCGGTCGGCAATTCGCAGTCCGCCCGAATCCTGTGTCGACGTGTCGGTTGCTGCTGAAACCATCTCAACCACCCTGCACAGCCGTGACGACTTCGATGACGGCGTCGGGCGGAACAACCGTGTCCCATCGTCCACGCGGTACCACTGCCCCGTCGACGGCGACCGCGACGCCACGGTCGGGCAGTCCGAGACCTCGGACGAGCGCGTCGACGGTCGGCTGCGCGTCCCACTCGTGACGCTCTCCGTTCACAGTGAAACTCACCGTGCCTCCTCGTATCCGTACACGTCATCTTCGCGACTGACTTCTTGCTGAACATCGTTGTGCTGCAACAGTTCCAGGACCCGATGCGCGGTGTATGGCGCGAGGACGATCCCGTTGCGGCCATGCCCCGCCGCAACCACCACTCGCTCGTCGATACGACGGATCAGCGGCAGCCCGTCTGCCGAGCACGGGCGATATCCCACACCGACTTCGGCGAGTGTGTAGCTCGCGAGTCCCGGCATCACCGTGAGCGCATCGTCGAGCAGGTCGCGAACGCCCGCAACCTCTGCGCCCGGCTCGTCGGATTCGTATTGTGTTGCGCCGACGACGATTCCGTCCGCCCGGGGCACCAGGTACACCGTGCGGCCGTCGACTCTGGCACGCACGACGTGACTCGGTGGCGGCACCGACCAGCGTGTGCGAGACAACCGCAGGATCTCGCCCTTCGCGACGTGTATGCGCGCGCCGGACCAGAGCTGCGGCACGCCGGCCCCGGCCGCCAGCAGCACCTGCCGACCCGCGACGTCGTCGAGGTCGGTGATCGTGTCGTTCCGCAGGTGCGCGCCGGCATCCCGCAGTGCACCGCGGAGCCGGGCGAGCAGCAGGCGATTGTCGACGGCACCCTCGCCCAGTGCGACGAACCCGCCGCGCAGTCTCGAGGTCAGCGCGCCCTCCAACTCGCGGATGGCCGCGGGGCCGATCGCTCGGATCTCACGCCCGGCACCCAGCGCCGGCGCCCAGACCTTTTCGGCCAGACGCGTGAGGTCTTCGAGATCGGTTGCCGTCGTCGCAACGAACAGGGAGTCGGCAGCCGTCGCGATCGTCTCGCGGGTGTCTTCTACACCGGAACCCTCTACGGCGTCGTCGCCGAGGCGTGCCAGCAGCGACGGCCACTGCGCGACCGATGTCGACGTCGCGGCAAGCAGCGCTTCCTCGCCCGGCAGCCCCTCGCCGAGCGAGCCGAGCATGCCGCCCGCGACGTGTGAGGCCCGCTGCTGAGGTCCGGCGTCGTAAACCACCACTCGCATGCCCGCGTCCGCCGCTGCGAGTGCGCTGGTCAGTCCGATGACTCCGCCGCCGACGACAGCGAGGTCGGGGGTGTCGATTGCAACAGTCAACTTCTCGAGATCCTTCCTTCGCCGGCATGACCCGGATCAGGTACGACGGTCAGCGGGGGCGTCCCGCACTCTCAGCTCGCCGATCCGCGGGCTCCCGTGTCTGTCGAATCCACCTTACTGCTGCGCCTGCTTCCCCCTGACCCCTGCTTCCCCCCTTGCCCCTGCTTCCGCCACAGCACGCATGGCTACGCTGGCGATCGTGACCGCCCACCACGCACGCGCCAAGCGACTGGAGTCCGCGACCCTCTATCTCTGCACCGACGCCCGACGCGAACGCGGCGACCTGGCCGAGTTCGTCGACGCTGCGCTCGCAGGCGGCGTCGACATCGTGCAGTTGCGCGACAAGGGATCTGCGGGCGAAAACCGCTTCGGAGCACTCGAGGCGCGTGAGGAATTGGAGATCCTCGCCGTGCTGCGCGAGATCACTCAGTCGCGCGGTGCCCTGCTCGCCGTCAACGACCGCGCCGACATCGCGACGCTCGCCGGGGCCGACGTCCTGCATGTGGGTCAGGATGACCTTCCGCCTGCCGCGGCGCGTCGGATCGTCGGCAAGAATGTGCTCGTCGGTAAGTCGACCCACGATGTCGATCAGGCCGCCGCGGCCGAAGCCGACCCCGACGTCGACTATTTCTGTGTCGGCCCGTGCTGGCCCACGCCGACCAAGCCGGGGCGTCCGGCACCCGGTCTCGACCTGGTGCGTGACGTCGCGGCGAACGAATCCGCCGAGAACCCGCACCGCCGCAAGCCGTGGTTTGCGATCGGCGGCGTCGACGCCGAACGACTCCCGCAGGTCACCGAGGCCGGCGCGCGGCGGATTGTCGTCGTGCGTGCGATCACGTCGGCGTCGGACCCGTCTGCCGCAGCCTCTCAGTTGCGAGCCGGACTCACCTGACACGCCCCTGGGAGTACACGCAGGCGAAACCCACTTGCGTCACCTGGGGTGCGCAGCGATAAAGTGAACGTCACCATGTTGTGCGCACCGAGCCTCCTCGTAGTTCGCCGCAGCGGGGTCTAGCTTCGACCGACCCCCCGCTGCGGGGTCGTCGTGCGCTCGTCGGTCATCGAATCTTCGACCGAAATGACCTTCAGCGATGCACAACCTTCACTTTTCTGCACCATGCTGTGACAGCAATGGCGCAGATCCTCTCTGGCAGCGGACCGGCCATGCACTCCCCAACGGAATCCGTCAGGAGGCAGCCGGCATGACCTGGCAGCAATTCGTCGACGAGTACACAACCAACGGTGCGATCCGACTCGGGTCGTGGACCGTCGCCCCAGCACCCGGCGACATGGTCGAATGCCGAGCAACCATCGCCTACGACGACCGGATCATGTCGATGACCGCGACGGCGGCCGGACCGGTCGGCGCGATGACCTCAATCCTCCACGACCTGGGAGTTTCTGTTCAGATCGTTCGGCTGCACCAGCGTCGACTCGATGATCGAAACGTCTCGTTCCTGCTGTGCGAACACGATCGTCGGCAGTGCTGGGCGACGGGCGACGGCGACACCACTGCCGACGCGAACATCAACGCACTCATCGCGGGGGCCAACCGGCTGCTCGCGGGCAGCGACCTGTACTCCTGAAACCCCGGATCTCTCAGACTCCTGAGTTCAATTCGTGGAGTCCAGCGTCGCGATGCGCTCACGAAGTCCCGGCCACGCGCTGCCGAAGGCGGGATGCAGTGGCAGCGTCGCCACATGCGCCTCGGGTACCCACCGCAGTTCCGCTGATTCTCCGTTGGCCGTGGTGATGACCGGGTGTTGCGCGTCGGCGATCACCGTCGTGTAGGTCCAGCCGCCGACCGTCCGGTGCGTGACCAGCGCGGCCACCACGGACACATCGTCGGGGGCGATGCCCGCCTCCTCGCCCGCTTCGCGGATCGCGGTGTCGACGGCACTCTCGTGCGAGTCGCGTGCGCCGCCGGGCAGACCCCAGGTGCCACCCTGATGCGACCATGCCGCGCGGTGTTGGAGAAGTATCCCGATCTCACCGTCGGGAAGCGGCGCCCGCAGCAGCAACCCTGCCGCGCCATGCAGCCCCCAGTACCTCGCACCGTCGTCGAGAACCCAACCGTCACCGTCGCCGCGCACTGCGCCTCCTGCTCGTACCCACACCCTGGAATGCTCTCCGAAAGCCCCGTGCCTCCAACTTAGGTGAACTCCGATCGCGGTGACACTCGCTCACCCCGACTCGCACTCGCTGCACCCCCGCACCATGAGCGTCGCGGACTAGGGTGGAAACGGACTCGACGTGGCGTGCGACATACCCAGAGAGAGCAGGTAACACTCGCTACAGACCGATGCAGAGGGGAGTGAGACGGTGACCGGCGATGCATCCCCCGTGCGGGCTGTGCTGACCCGCGCAGGGCGGACCGTACGCCCGGCCACGACGTCGCCCCCGCTTCGAGAGGTACTCAGCGATCGACGTGAATTGGTCGCGTCGGCACGTGCGGCGGCGCAATCACCGTTCTCCTCGGTGCGGCACTATGCCAAGACGACACCCGGGAAGCTGATCCTGCTGTGCTTCGTCGTCGCGGTCACCGCACTCGGAACCGGATGGTATGCGTCGACGACGCTGAACAACCGCACTCACCAGTTGCAGACGATCATCGACCGCTCCGAACCGTTGTCGGAGGCGGCTCAGGTTCTCTACAGTTCGCTCTCGATCGCCGACGCCGCGGCCAACTCGGCGTTCATCTCCGGCGGGCCCGAGAACCCGCAACTGCGGCAGCGATACTCCGACGCGTTGGCGACGGCGTCGTCGTCACTGCTGGTGACCGCGGGTAGCGACACCGGTCCCGGCGCGGATGCGACTGCGGAAGCCAGGGCACTGAATTCCGACCTCGAGGTTCTCACCACGACCATCCCCGTCTACAGCGGATTGGTCGAGACCGCGCGCACCAACAATCGGTTGGGTAATCCGGTCGGATCGGCGTATCTCGGTCAGGCGTCGGCGCTCATGCAGGACCGGATTCTGCCCGCGGCGCAGCGGGTGTACGAGCGTCGTTCGCTTGCCATCGCCGATCCGCAGAGCGCACTGACAACGCCGCCGTGGGGGGTGTACGCCGCGCTGCTGATCCTGGCGATCATGCTGATCGGGACGTCGCGCTACCTCGCACGACGCACCCGACGCCGCTTCAACATCGGGATCGTGGCAGCACTGGTCGCGATCATCGGCGGGCTGATCTGGCTGCTCACGTCGGGGTTGTTGTCGGTGGCGGCGACCAGTTCCGCCAAGGATGACGGCGCGACACCCCTACGTGAACTGACCGAGGCCCGCATCCTCACCCAGCAGGCACGTTCGGCCGAGACCCTGTCGTTACTACGACGCGGCGATCAGTCCGGGCTGCAGGACTCGTTCGAGCAGGCGACCACCCGGATCGGCATGGTGTTGGACACCCTCGACAGAGACGGCGGGTCGTCGGGGTCGTTGAGCAGCGACCAGATCACGTCGCTGCGTGCCGCGCTCGACCAATGGAAGAAGACCGACGCGCAGGTGCGTGACGCGATGACATCCGGAGACTTCACGCAGGCGCGGGCCATGACCGTTGGTTCGTCGCCGCAAAGCTCCGAGACCAGCTACAAAGCCGTCGACTCCGCCCTGGTGAACGCGATCACGACCACACGAACATCGTTCCGCGACGACATCAACACCGCGCAGCGGGTTTTGGGCTTCACCGGTAACGGCATTCTCGCGTTGTCGATCTTCGCGACGGTCGCGCTGATCCTGGGGATGATCCCGCGTATCCGGGAGTACCGATGACAGCGCGCACCATGGCCTCGGCGCGGACAGCCATCGCGTTCGTCGCGATCGCGCTGGGCGTCGTGGTGCTCGCGGGGTGCGTCAGCTTTCCCGCACCCGAGTCGCCGGGACCGAGTGCGACCGCGCAGACACCCGAGCCGCTCGGGGCGAGCTTCGACGTCGCCAAGGAAGCGCCACCGAACTCGTCGTCGTGTGACGCTACGCAGAGCTTGCGACCGGCGGCAGAACAACCTCAACCCGCACAGATGCCGCCGGGCAGCACCATGGACGCGATCTTCCGTCGCGGCAGGCTGATCGTCGGCACCGACATCGGTTCCAATCTGTTCAGTTTCCGCGACCCGATCACGGGCGACATCCAGGGATTCGATGTCGATCTCGCACACGAGATCTCCCGCGCGATCTTCAACGACCCCAACCGCATCGAGTTCCGGGTATTGAGTTCGGGCGAGCGCATAGACGCGCTGCGCAATCAAGAGGTCGACGTCGTCGTGAAGACGATGAGCATCACGTGTGATCGCCTACGCGAGATCAGCTTCTCGTCGCCGTATTACGTTGCATCCCAACGCATTCTGTCACTACGCGGATCAGGCATCACCGGGCCGGGACAACTCGCCGACAAGCGGGTGTGCGCGGCGCGGGGCACCACGTCGATCGGCCGCATGCAGCAGATCGAACCCCGTGCGAAGATGGTGACCACCACGACCTGGGCCGATTGCCTTGTCATGCTGCAGCAGTCACAGGTCGACGCCGTGAGCACCGACGACGCTGTTCTCGCCGGTCTGGCGACTCAGGATCCGTGGGCACAGGTCGTGGGGCCGAGCCTCGGTCAGGAGAACTACGGAGTCGGCATGCCCGTCGGACACGACGACATGGTGCGCTTCGTCAACGGCACCATCGCCGAGATTCGCGCGACCGGCCGGTGGCAGGAGATGTACGACAAGTGGCTGTCCATCCTCGGGCCCGGATACGGACCGCCCCAACCCACGTACCGCGATTGAGGCGACGCGAGATGCCACGAAGTGACAAGCACAGCGCAACGCCGGCCGCGGAAGTCGAGCGTGACGCCACCACCGACGCGACCAACGGCAGCGCCGACCGTGCCGACCTCGACGTCGGAACCCAACGTGCCGATCTCGCCGACCTCGACGTCGGAACCCAGCGTGCCGACCTTGCCGACCTCGACGTCGGGACCCAGCGTGCCGACCTCGCGGCACTCGACGTCGGCACGCAGCGGGCGGATTTCGCTGCGACGCAGGCGACTCCGAGCATCGGGATGCGCGACGAGTCGACGGGTCCGATCACTCCTGCGCGTGCACTCGATCCCAACGAAGCGCTGGTCTCGGTCGGGCAGACGCGCAGACTCGTGCCGCGTCGTCGGCCGCGAGTGCACGACCGTCGACTCGGCTCGGGGCTCGTCGAACTGCCCAAGGTCACCGACATCGAGCCGCAGGACGCGGTGCTCGATTCTCCGGTCATCGCCGAGGGCAAGCGCAACTGCTGGCGCTGCGGGCGCCCCGTCGGGCGCTCGTCGGGGGCCGGTGCAGGCGCACTGACCGGGGAGTGTCCCCACTGTGGTGCGCGCTATTCGTTCGTTCCGGGACTCGCGAAGGGCACGCTCGTCGCGGGCCAGTACGAGATCGCCGGCGCCATCGCGCACGGTGGACTCGGCTGGATCTACCTCGCGATCGACCGCAACGTCTCCGACCGACCCGTCGTCCTCAAGGGTCTGCTCAACTCGTCGGACTCCGAAGCGCAGCAGGTCGCTCTGGCCGAGCGACAGTTCCTCGCCTCGGTGAACCATCCCGGCATCGTCAAGATCTACAACTTCGTCGAGCACGTCACCGACTTCGGCGAGCGGTTCGGCTACATCGTGATGGAGTACATCGGCGGCCGGACACTCAAGCAGATCACCGGCGAGGGTGATGAGGGCGACGGGGCCGGCTCCGACCACCTGCTGACCGTCGAACAGGCCATCGCGTACATGCTCGAGGTGCTTCCCGCTGTCGGGTATCTGCACTCGGTGGGTCTGGTCTACAACGACGTCAAACCCGACAACATCATGGTCGGCAGCGATGAGGTGAAGCTCATCGACCTCGGCGCCGTCTCACCGGTCAACGGCTACGGACACCTCTACGGGACACCGGGTTTCCAGGCCCCGGAGATCGTGCAGACCGGTCCACAAGTCGTCACAGACATCTACAGCATCGGACGCACCCTGGCGGCGCTGACCGTCGACATGCCGATGAGCGACGGCCGGTATGTCGACGGTCTACCCGACCCCGACGACACCCCCGTGTTCCGCGACAATCCGTCGTTCTACAAGCTCTTGCAGCGTGCGACGGCACCCGATCCCGACGACCGCTTCTCTTCCGCGGAGGAGATGACGACGCAGTTGCTCAACGTGCTGCGCGAGACCGTCGCCGTGCACACCGGTGTGCCACGGCCATCACTGTCGACGGTGTTCACGCCGCAGCGCTCGACATTCGGCACCGAGTTGATGCTCGCCCCCGTCGACGGCTTCTTCGATCCCGATCTCGCGGCCTTCTACGACCCGGTCGACATGGCACGCGCACTGCCGGTGCCACTCGTCGATCCGACCGATCCCGCTGCGGGACTACTCAATTCGGCAGCGCTGAGCGATCCGAGGCAGACACTCGACTCCATCCACGCGGCGCGGGCGGAGGGTTTCCGCTCGCTGCTCGGACAGCCGACGTCTGCGGCGCATCCGTCACTGGAGATCGATCTCGCGGAGGCGCGAGCGCACCTCGAACTCGACGACGTCGACACAGCGCTCGAGTTGCTGCGTGATGTGTCTGTGCAACACGGGGATTCGTGGCGCGTGCAGTGGTACATGGGAATCTGCTCGCTGATGAACGACGAGCCCGAACTGGCGTACGGCTGGTTCGACGCCGTGCTGCAGGCGATGCCGGGCGAGGTGGCCCCGAAGCTCGCCGTCGCGGGTACCGCCGAGCTCATCGGGCGTTGGCTCTCGGACGGATCGGATTCGTCCGAGGGGTCCGTCGACCGCATCACCGACATGTATCACGTTGCGGCACAGAACTATCACGACCTGTGGCTGACCGACCACAGCATCGTCACGGCAGCGTTCGGAATGGCGCGCCTCGCCGTCGCTCGCGGCGATTATGACGCAGCAATCGAACCCCTCGACGAGGTACCTGCGACGAGCCGACATTTCAACACCGCACGCGCGACGGCGGTCATCGCCCTCGTACACGGACGCGACCCGTCGCAGGTGAGCAAGGATCAGCTCGTCGAGGCGGCCAAGCGTATGGAAGCCATGCCCGACAGCGAGCCGCGCAAGCAGCGGCTACAACTGATCGTTCTCGGCACCGCGCTCGGCTGGGTGCACAACCACCCCGACGACACGGGAGAACCCGCGTGGCTCTTGGGTTTTCCGTTCACCGAGCAGGGCCTGCGCACCGGAACCGAGAGGTCGCTTCGCCACCTCGCGCGGCAGACGCGCACCAACCGCGACCACCGGTTCCTTCTCGTCGACCTCGCGAACTACGTGCGGCCCTGGTCGCTGTTTTGAGGGGTGGTCTCGACAAGCTCGACCAGCGGATCGGGCTCGACCAGCGAACCAGCTGCTACTCGGGCTGCTCGCCGCGGGCGACGGCTGCGGCCTGGCGGGCGATGGCCAGCTCTTCGTTGGTCGGTACGACAAGCACGTCGATCGCGCTCGAGTCGGCCGAGATGCGTCGAGCCTGCTTGTTACGCACAGAGTTTCGCTCGTCGTCGAGAACAATCCCGTAAGTCTCCAGACCGGCCAGCGCGTCGCGTCGCACGTTGTCGGCGTTCTCGCCGACACCCGCGGTGAAGGTGATCGCGTCGACCTTGCCCAGTTCGATCATGTAGGCCCCGATGTAGCGGCGCAGGCGGTGGATATAGACCTTGTACGCACGCTTGGCGTTGTCATCGCCGCTGTCCATCCGCGAGGTGATGGTGCGAAAGTCGTTGTCGCCGCACAGACCCTTGAGTCCGGAGTTCTTGTTGAGCAGGGTGTCGAGTTGATCGTTGGACAGCTTGGCGACGCGGCTCAGGTGCAGCAGTACGCCGGGGTCGATGTCGCCGCTTCTGGTGCCCATCACCAGACCTTCAAGGGGCGTCATACCCATGCTGGTGTCGATCGGTTCGCCGTGTGCGATCGCCGACGCCGACGCACCGTTACCCAGGTGCAGCACGATCTGGTTCAGATCCGCGTAGTCGCGACCGAGGAACTCCGCAGCCTTGCCCGAGACGTACTGATGACTCGTACCGTGAAAGCCGTAGCGCCGCACCGCATGTAGGTGTGCGACCCCACGGTCGATGGCGTACGTTGCGGCCTCGTCGGGCAGGTCGTGGAAGAAGGCGGTGTCGAACACGGCGACCGACGGGACGTCGGGAAGTTTCTTTCGTGCCACCTCGATACCCGCGAGGTTCGCGTTGTTGTGCAGGGGTGCGAGGGTGGAGATCCGCGAGATCTCCGACACCACCTCATCGGTGACGAGCGTGGGGTGGAAGAAGCTACGGCCACCGTGCACGACGCGATGTCCGACGGCGCTCAGTCCCGCCGTCGCGAGATCGGTTCCCGACTGCGCGAACATCTCCGACGCCGCGTCGAGCGCGGCCGAGATGTCGTGCAGCGGTTCGGTGCGCGTCGAGGACTCGCCGTTCTGCTCGTGCGTGATCGACGACTCGTCCTCACCGATCCGCTCGGCTATCCCCTCGGCGATGACCTCTGCCGTGTCCGGGTGTAGCAGTTGATATTTCAACGACGACGACCCGGCGTTGAGCACCAGCACGGCACCCTCGGTGGATGAACTCATCGGCCTGACTCCTGTGCGTCGATGTTCTGGGCCTGGATGGCGGTGATGGCAACGGTGTTCACGATGTCGGAGACCAGCGCGCCACGGGAGAGATCGTTGATGGGGCGTCGAAGTCCCTGCAGCACAGGGCCGATCGCGACAGCACCCGCACTGCGCTGCACGGCCTTGTAGGTGTTGTTGCCGGTGTTGAGGTCGGGGAAGATCAGTACCGTGGCCCGGCCGGCGACCTCGGAGTCGGGCATCTTGGTCGCCGCGACGCTCGGCTCCACCGCGGCGTCGTACTGGATGGGGCCCTCGACGGAGAGCTCCGGAGCCCGTTCGTGGACGAGATCTGTTGCGACGCGCACCTTGTCGACGTCGGCGCCGGTTCCCGAGCGCCCCGTCGAGTAGGAGAGCATCGCAACGCGCGGGGAGATACCGAACGCGGATGCCGTTGCGGCGGAGGAGATCGCGATGTCGGCGAGCTCGGTGGCGGTCGGATCGGGAACGATGGCGCAGTCACCGTAGGTGAGCACCTTGTCGGGTAGACACATGAAGAAGACGCTCGAGACCGTCGAGACCCCCGGAACCGTCTTGATGATCTCGAACGCCGGTCGGATCGTGTGTGCGGTGGTATGCGCTGCGCCGGAGACCATTCCGTCGGCGCGGCCAGTGTGCACGAGCATCGTGCCGAAGTACGAGACGTCGCGCATCCGCTCCTGGGCGTGCTCGAAATCCATGCCCTTGTGCTTGCGGAGTTCTGCGTAGGTGTGCGCGAATTCGTCTGTCAGCTCGGAGTTGTCGGGATCGATGAGTTCGACGCCGTCGAGGTCGACCCCGAGGTCGCTCGCGCGGGCCGTCACCGACTCGGGGTTGCCGAGGATGATCAGTTCCACGACTCCGCGACGCAGCAATTGTCCTGCGGCACGCAGGATTCGGTCGTCGCTGCCCTCGGGAAGCACGATGCGCTTGAGGTCCGACCGCGCGCGGGTGATCAACCCGTACTCGAACATCTGCGGGGTGACGACCTCAGACGGCTTGACGTCGAGCACCTTGATCAGCTCCTCGGGCTCCACGTACTGCTCCATGAGTCCGAGCGCCGCGTCGATCTTGCGAGCCGATCCGATCGCGATGCGACCGCGGGTGTCGGCGGCGATGCGTGCGGTGTCGTAGGTGCCCTGTTCACAGGTGATGACCGGAAGCTTGGACTTCAATCCGCCGACGAGAGCGTCGATCATCGGATGCGGTTTGAGACCGCCGTTGAGGATGATGCCGGTCAGTCGCGGAAAGCCCTGCGCGGCATTGGCATTCACCAACGAAAGCAAGACGTCGGAGCGATCGGCCGGGGTGATCACCACCATGCCCTCGGTGAGTCGCTCGAGGATGTGCTCCGCGGTCATGCCGCCGACCATCACCCGAAGCGCCTCACGATCGAGGAGTTCCGGGTCGCCGCTGTACATCTCGGCGCCCAACGACCTCTTGAGCTCGGCCATCGTCGGCGCGAAGAGCACGGGCAGCTCCGGCAGACACCAGCACGGAACGTCGAGTTTGGCCAGTGCGGCACCGATATCGTTCATGTGCTCGGGATCGCAGCGGTTGGCGACGATGGCGGCGGTGGTCGCGTGCATCGCGGCGATCTCGGTGCGCAGGTGCTCGGCGAGGTCGCGCACCTCGGTGGGTGTGCGGTCGAGTGCCTTGAGCGCCAGGATGATCGGCGCCGAGAGGTTGGCCGCGATACGTGCGTTGTACGTGAGCTCCGACGGGTTGCCGACGTCGGTGTAGTCCGAACCGACGATGACGACGGCGTCGCACTGCGATTCGACGGCGTGGAAGCGCGCGACGATGTCGGCGATGGAGCCGCTCGGGTCTGCGTGTACCTGGTCGTAGGTGACGCCGATGGCTTCGTCGTAGCTGATGTCCGCCGAGGTGTGTTCGAGCAGGAGGTCGAGGAGGTAGTCACGCTCGCCGTGAGCGGCCCGAGAGATGGGTCGGAACACGCCGACCCTGCCGCCGGTTGCCGTCAGGAGCGACAGCACACCGAGCGCCACCGCCGATTTTCCGGTCTCCGCTTCCGCGGACACGATGTAGATCTTCGTTGCGCTCACAGCGTCGGGCGACATAGTGGTCAGCGTAGTTGGTGCCACCACTGAGCGTCGCGGGTGAGGTGGCCCGGTCAGGTGACGATTGCCCGAACGATCAGGTCGGCGATCTGTTCATCGGTGAGGCTGCTGTCGGGAACCAGCATCAGCGAGTAGATGATGCGGACCATGAACTCGGCGGCGCCGCGCGCATCGGGCGACAGTTCGGCCTGCACCTGGGGCGCGACGTCGGGCAGCGTGGCGTCGACGATCTTCTCGATCAGGTCGGGTCCGTTGTCGTCGTTGGTCGCGACCAGCGCGCGCACGATCTCCTCCGGTTCCTGACGGAGGACGTACTGCAGCGCCTCATGCTCGCGGATGTGGGGCAGCACGCCGAGCACCTGTGCCCGCACCTTGCCCGCGGCGTCGGGGGCGGTGTCGGACCATTCGCGTAGTTTCACGCGCAGCAGCGCGATCTCGCGGTCGAGCATGGCAGCGACGAGCGCGTCACGTCCGCCGAACATGCGGTAAGCCGTCGCCCTAGCCACGCCGGCGTGACGGGCCACAGACGTCAGGCTGAGCGCCTTCGCGCCGAAGCGCGACACCAGCCCGACGCCCACATCGACAAGACGATCCGATTCCATGCTTGAAAGTTAGCGAATCGGGCAGACGTCGGCGCAGGGTACCGGTCACTTTCGCTGCGCGGTGAAGTGCGCGAGGTCGTATGCGTACTCACGCGGACCCATGCCCTAGGCTCGGCGCCCATGGAGATTCGTGACGCGCGCGCAGGCGACGTCCCCGGCATCACGCCCATCTACAACGACGCCGTCGAGAACACCACCGCGATCTGGAACGAACAGATCGTCGACGACGCGAACCGGCTGGCGTGGCTGACGCAGCGCCAGGATGCAGGGTTTCCGGTGCTGGTCGCGGTCGAGGACTCGTCGACGGATGGGCAGGTCGTCGGCTACGCCACCTACGGGCCGTGGCGGCCGCACGACGGGTATCGGCACACCGTCGAACATTCGGTGTACGTGCGATCGGATCAGCGCGGAAAAGGCACCGGGCAGGCGCTGATGCACGCGCTGATCGACCGTGCACGTGCCGACGGATTCCACGTGATGGTCGCTGCCATCGACGCCGCCAACGAAGGATCGATCCGGATTCACGAGCGGTTGGGCTTCACACGCGTCGGATTGTTGCCACAGGTCGGGACGAAGTTCGGATCATGGCTCGACCTTGCATTCCTGCAACTGACTCTCGACGGGCCCACTCGAGACGGCGGGTCCGCGCGATACTCTCAGGGCTGAGGCGCGCGCTCTGCGCATCGGCAGAAGGATCAACCCGCGTGTCATCGCCACGCCCGCGAGGCAGAGCACGCCTCCGACGATCCGCAGCGGGGTCGGAACCTCGCCGAGTAGCAGCCACGACAGCACGATCACCAGGGCGGGCACGACGAGCGTTGTCGCTGCCATTGCGCCCGCGCTCGTGCGTGACAGCGCGTACGCCCAGGTGGTGAACGCGATCGCGGTCGGTCCGACGCCGAGGAAAACCATCGCGGTGATGTCGGAGGCGGGTGCCGCGGCAACCTCCCGCACCGCGGCGGGAGCGAACGGCAGGGTCGCGAGCGCGCCGACCATGACTCCCCAGAATGTTGCCGACAGGCCGTCGATGTGCGTCAGTGCGACCTTCTGCACCAGCACGCCACTCGCGTAGAGAACGGCTGCGGCCAGTCCGAGCGCGATGCCCAGCCAATCCGCGTGTGGGCCCGACCCTCCGACTGTGATCAGCACGACGCCTGCGAATGCCACCCCGATGCCGATGAGGAGTCGGCGCGAGAACCCCTCGCCGAGGAACAGTCCTGCGAACACCGCGACGAGGATCGGCGCGAAGTTGACCAGCAGAGCCGCCGTGCCGGCGTCGAGATGCTGTTCGGCCCAGTTGAGCGTCACGGTGTAGAGCGCGAACCACGCGACGCCGTACACGATCACCAGCACCAGGCCACGGCCGCGCGGCAGCGGCGGGAGTCCGCGCCCGAGGCCGTTGCGGCGTCGCATGATCACCACGATCGGCACGAGTGCGACCACAGCTGTCGCCAGTCGGCCGAATGCCAGCGCACCGGGCGAGAACGATGCACCCGCCGACCGGATGGCGATGAAGGCCGACGCCCACAGGAGCACGGTGACCGTGGCTGCGATGGTGGCGAGATCGGGGGTTCGACGCGTCATGCCATCAATGATCTGCCCGAGGACAATTCAGGACAAGTTCATATTTCTACACGACTCTTGAGTACCGCTGTATATTCACGGGCGTGATCGATCCACATCGTCTGCGAGTGTTCCGAGCTGTCGTTGCGGAGGGTTCCGTCGGTGGCGCAGCGTCGGCTCTCGGGTACACGCCTTCCGCGGTGAGCCAGCACCTGGCGACGCTGCAGCGCGAGACCGGACTCGCGCTGGTCGAGCGCGACGGCCGGGGCATCGTCGCCACCGAGGCGGGACGAACGTTGGCGGCGGAGTCCGAGGGCATCTTCGACCACTTCGCGCGGCTCGAGGGGCTCGTCGCCGATCTACGGCAGGGGCGGGCGGGCACGCTGCGCGTCACCTACTTCGGGTCCGCGGGTGCGGAATGGATGCCGACGGTCGTCGCGCAGATCCGCCGAGAATTCCCTGCGCTGCGACTCGACCTTCGACTCCTCGAGATCACCGACCCCCTCGTCGCGCCGCCGGATGTGGAGATCGGCATCGACGACGTCACAGCCGTGATCGGCAGCTCGTCGTCGAACGATTTCGACGTCATGCCACTCGTCTCGGATGCCTACCACGCGGTGGTCACACCCGACTCCCCTTATGCAACAAGGGATCACGTGTTGCTGCGCGAGTTGGCCGACGAGGTCTGGATCGACAACGACATCGCGCGCGGCCCCTGCCGCGAAGCACTACTTCGTGCCTGCACCGCAGCGGGTTTCAGCCCGTGCTTCGGTGTGGAGACGCACGACTACCTGACCGCGATCAACTTCGTCGCCGCCGGGGTCGGGCTCACCGTGGTGCCGGCGCTGGCGCTTGTCGACGTTCCGGACTCGGTCCGCGTGGTGCCGATCGCCGAACCGACTCCGCGCCGGGCGATTTCGATTCGACGCCGCCACAGTATTCGCGAGCACCGCGCCGCCGACCGCGTCGTCGAACTGGTGCGGAAGCAGGCTCGGCGCACACACGGCACGCTGGTCGGGGCGTGAGGCGCGGGCCCCGGGGGTCCGCAGAAAAGTACACGCCCTGGGCAGTCGACGTGTACCGGTACAGGTCAACAGCCCAGGGCGCGTGGTTTTCTGCGCTGGGTTCGCTGGGCTCGACTCAGTCGGCGACGGACAACTTGCGCAGCCGCGGGGCGAGATCCTTCTCGAAGTTGTCGAGGAAGCGCTGCTGATCGTGGCCCGGCGCGTGGAAGACCAGGTGGTTGAGTCCGGCGTCGGTGTAGAACCTGACCTTTTCGACGGCCTCGTCGGGGTCGGATGCGACGATCCACCGCTTGGCGACCTGCTCGATGGGCAGTTCGTCGGCAAGGCGTTCCATCTCGGTCGAGCTGTTGACGCTGTTCTTCTGGTCGGCGGTCAGCGACAGCGGCGCCCAGAAGCGGCAATTCTCCAGTGCGAGTTGCGGATCGGGGTCGTACGAAATCTTGATCTCGATCATGCGGTCGATCTCGGCGAAGTTCCGGTCGACCTTCTCCGCACCCTCACGAACGGCCGGAATGAGCTTCTCGGTGTAGAGCTCGGGACCCTTGCCGGACGTGCAGATGAAGCCGTCGCCAGAGCGGCCCGCATACCGTGCGACGACCGGTCCGCCCGCGGCCACGTAGACCGGGATCTGATGCTCGGGCAGGTCGTACATGTAGGCGCCCTTGGTGTGGTAGTACTCCCCCTCGAAGGTCACCTCCTCACCGGTCCACAGCTCGCGCATGAGCTTGATGGCCTCACGGAGACGAGCGAAGCGCTCCTTGAAGTCGGGCCATTCGCCCTGGAATCCGGTGGCGTACTCGTTGAGCGCCTCGCCGGTGCCGACGCCGAGCATGATGCGGTCGGGATAGAGGCAGCCCATCGTCGCGAACGCCTGCGCGATGACGGCGGGGTTGTAGCGGAAGGTCGGGGTCAGGACCGACGTGCCGATCTGTACGCGCTTGGTGCGCTCGCCGACCGCAGCCATCCACGACAAGGAGAACGGCGCGTGGCCGCCGTTGTGGCGCCACGGCTGGAAATGGTCGCTGACGGCGACCGAGTCCATGCCGTGTTCCTCGGCCGCCACGGCGATCTCCACCAGCTCGCGGGGCGCGAACTGCTCCGCCGAGGCCTTGTATCCGAGCTTGAGTTGCTGTGCCATGCCTTCACCTCACTGCCGACGACCGTCTATGTGATCCAACGTACTCAGGGAACAGGTCCGACAGTTGCGTGGGATCCAGGGGTACATTTTTGTACCCGTGGATCCCACACAACTCGACCCGCGCCGCACGAAGCGTGGGCCCCAGAGCGACGTCGAGGTTCATCGGCTTCGCGAGCAGCGCGCGGCGCATCCTGCACCGCGCGACCCGGAAGCCGTCGACCTCATCGCCGAATTCGCGGGACAGTCGGTGCCGGTGCGAGTGATCACGCCGACCGAGCCGCCGCGCGGAGCGATCCTGAGTCTGCACGGCGGAGGCTTCTACTTCGGAGCGGCTGCCTACGACGACATGTGGAATCGTGAGCTTGCCGATGCCCTCGGCGTCGCGGTCATCGGCGTCGACTACCGCCTTGCTCCCGAAACCCCTTGGCCCGCAGCGCCCGATGGTTGTGAAATCGCCGCTCAGTGGCTGATCGATCACGCGCCAGAGAAATTCGGCACTGACCGACTGGCACTCATGGGCTTCTCGGCGGGCTCGACACTGGCGATGACCACTCTGCTTCGCCTGCGTGACGCCGGACTTGCACATCGATTCTGCGGCGCTGCACTGCAGTTCGGCACCTACGACCTGAGCGCGACGACGCGCGCGGGCAGACTGATCGCCGACGAGTACTTCCTCGGCGCCTACCTCGGCCACGTCGACGATCGGACGCCACCCGACATCTCGCCGATCTTCGGCGACCTCCACGACCTACCGCCGGCGTTGCTCGTCGTCGGCTCCGACGACATCCTCGTCGACGACAACCGCGCCATGGCGACGCGGCTCGCGGATGCGGGAAACGAGGTCGAGCTACGTGTGTACCCCGCGTCGCCACACGGCTTCACGCACCACTCGACGTCGACGGCCGCGGTGGCGCGCAGTGACGTCGCGGGCTGGCTCAGCACGCGGCTCACGGGGTGATCGCGTCGGCGGATCGCCCGCGGGGAAGTTCGACGGCGTAGCTGTAGTGACAGCCGAGGTCGGCCCGATCAGGCGCCTCGTAGTTGTCACGGAACCAACTGATGCACGCCTCTGCGGCGAGTAGCCGGTCGCGGGTGTAGAGGTAGCCGTCGGTGCAATCGTCGAACGGATCGTCGTCCTGCCAGATGTCGATGGGCATCGTCGACGCGTCGTGGTCGACGAAGCGCAGTGTCCGCAGCGCGGTGCGTGACCTCCGCACCAGAAAGATGCCGTCAGTCAGGACGTAGACCTGCACACAGACGGCGTCTGGCGCGGCGAAGTCGACCTCGTCGTCGATGTCGAGATCGTCCTCTTCGACTTCAGCCTCCAACTCGTCCCAGTCATCGGCCAACCGGACATCTTTGGGCCCGAGACTGAACTCGAGACCGGGCGGCTGATCGTCGAGGGACTCGGCGACCCACGCGAGCATCGAGTCCCAGTCGTCGATCGGATAAATCTTGGCCATGACTCACATTCTCGCGTGTGGGTATGACATCGCTGTGGGTATGAGTCCAGAGGCTCGGGTCATGCGGATGCCGGGGCTCGTCCGCTATGAGCGCAACGCTCGGCTGGACTTAAACCTAACTTGAGCTTCTACTCTGGACGTCATGAGTATGCAGTCCGTCGCCTGGGACATGATGTACAAGTCGTCGAACTCGCCGTCGCGCAAGCGGCTGCGCGGTGACCGACGCAGCACCTTGCGCCGCATCATGACCTTCGCGCGCCCACACCGCGCCCGTATCGGCGTGTTCCTCGCGCTGTCGGTGTGCACCGCGGTGCTGACCGTCGTGACCCCGATTCTGGCCGGGCGCGTGGTCAACCTCATCAGCGAGGGCGGGTCGGGCGGAACGATCGTCGGACTCGCGGTGTTGATCGCGCTGATCGCCGTCGCCGAGGCGGCCGCGGGAATCGGCACGCGCTGGTTGTCGGCGCACATCGGCGAGGGGCTGATCCTGGATCTGCGCCGCTCGGTCTTCGACCACGTCCAGAAGATGCCCGTCGCGTTCTTCACTCGTACCCGAACCGGCGCGCTGGTGAGTCGACTCAACAACGACGTCATCGGCGCGCAACGTGCGTTCAGCGACACTCTTTCGGGTGTGGTGTCCAATATTGTGACGTTGGCGTTGACGCTCGGCGTGATGTTCGCGATCAGCTGGCAGATCACACTGTTGGCGTTGGTTCTGTTGCCTGTCTTCGTGATTCCCGCACGACGCATGGCTCGACGGATGGCCACCCTGTCCCATGAGGCCGCCGAGCACAACGCGCGGATGTCGACGCAGATGACGGAACGCTTCTCGGCACCGGGCGCGACGCTGGTGAAGCTATTCGGCAGTCCGACGTTGGAGAGTCGTGAATTCGCCACGCGCGCCGACAGAGTCCGTGACATCGGTGTGCGACGAGCCATGCTGCAGGGTGTGTTCATCACCGCACTGACATTGGTGTCGGCGTTGGCTCTCGCGCTCGTCTACGGACTCGGTGGCTGGCTTGCGGTGCATCAACATCTCTCCGCGGGAGCCGTTGTGGCACTGGCACTTTTGTTGACCCGCATGTATGCGCCACTCACGGCGCTGGCCAACGCGCGAGTCGAAATCATGAGTGCGCTGGTCAGTTTTGAGCGGGTGTTCGAGGTACTCGACCTCGCACCCCTGATCGACGACAAGCCCGACGCCACCGACGTCCCCGACTGCGACGACGGTGTGAGCGTGCGATTCGACCACGTCTCCTTCGGCTATCCCTCGGCCGACAAGGTCTCGCTGGCCTCGCTGGAAGAGGTTGCGCAATTGGACAGTCGGGGTGGGACCCAGGTGCTGCACGACGTCGACATCGACGTCCCGGCGGGCTCGATGGTCGCGCTGGTGGGGAGTTCCGGCGCGGGCAAGTCGACGATCGCGAGTCTGGCCACCCGCCTGTATGACGTCGACGAGGGCGCCATCCGCCTCAACGGCGTCGACGTGCGAGATCTGCGCAGCGAATCGGTGCACCGGAGTGTCGGATTGGTGACCCAAGACGGACATCTGTTCCATGACACCGTCCGCGCGAATCTCGTTCTGGCTCAACCCGATGCATCCGACGATGCGATCTGGGACGCACTGCGACGCGCACGCCTCGACGAACTGGTCGCGAGTCTGCCCGACGGCCTCGACACGATCGTCGGCGAACGCGGGTATCGACTGTCGGGCGGCGAACGTCAACGCATGACCATCGCCCGACTTCTGTTGGCGCAACCCGCCGTGGTGATCCTCGACGAAGCGACCGCACACCTGGACTCGACGTCGGAAGCCGCAGTTCAGGAAGCCTTGGCAGAGGCACTGGAGGGGCGCACGTCGATCGTCATTGCGCACCGGTTGTCGACGATCCGCGCCGCCGACCAGATCGTGGTGATCGAAGCGGGGCGCGTCGTCGAACGTGGTGATCACCGAACACTGTTGGCGGCCAACGGAAGATACGCGCAGCTCTACCGCACGCAGTTCGCCGACGGGAGCTCCGAGCAGCAGGCGGAGTGCTGCCCGGAGACGTTGAGCGCGTAGTGGTTTCGACGCGGCTGCTCGCTACGCTCGCGGGCTGCTCAACCAGCGGGGTGGGCGGGCTGCTCGACCAGCGGAATCGGCGGACCTTCAGCGGAAGGGGCGGACCTACTCAACTAGCGGGGTGAGCGGGGGCGGAGCCGGGCTGATCGGCGGCTAGTCCTCGTCGTCGTCGCGGTCCGGAATGGGCGGGGCGAGTTTGGCTTTGCGGAACGTCAACCCAACCATCGCGATGTTCACGACGATGATCGCGATACCGAGTACCACCCACAGCCACTGGTGGTTGCTCCACCAGTTGACGACGAGCAGCGCGACGCACACCATCAGCACGACGGAGCCGAAGATCACCATGCCGCGCGAGAAACCCTGTGCGGCGCGCTGGAACTGGGGATTGGTCACCGGAAGGCGTCCTGTCCGGTCAGCGCTTTGCCGATCATCAGTTGGTGCATTTCGCTCGTGCCTTCGTAGGTGAGCACGGATTCGAGGTTGTTGGCGTGCCGCATCACCGGGTACTCGAGTGTGATGCCGTTGGCGCCCAACAGGGTTCGACATTCGCGGGCGACAGCGATGGCTTCGCGGACGTTGTTGAGTTTGCCGAGGCTGATCTGCTCGGGTGCGATCTTGCTCTCGTCCTTGATGCGCCCCAGCTGGATGGCGAGCAGGAATGCCTTGCCCACCTCGAGCGCCATGTCTGCGATCTTGGTCTGGCTGATCTGGTATCCCGACAACGGCTTGTCGAAGACCTCGCGGTCGGCAGTGTAAGAGAGCGCGCTCTCCAGACAGTCGCGCGCGGCGCCGACCGCACCGAAGACAATGCCGAACCGCGCCTCGTTCAAACAACTCAGCGGACCCTTGAGGCCGGTCACGCCCGGGAGCATCGCCGACGCGGGCAACCGCATGTCCTCGAAGGACAGTTCGGCCGTGATCGACGCCCGCAGCGACAGCTTGTGCTTGACCACCATCGACCGGAATCCGCGGGTATCCGTCGGGACGACGAATCCACGCACTCCGCGCGAGCCCTCTTCGAGATCGGTGCGCGCCCAGACGATCGCGACGTCGGCGACGCTGCCGTTGGTGATCCACATCTTGGAGCCGTTGATGACCCAGTCGTCTCCGTCGCGCTTCGCTACGGTCCGCATGCCCGCCGGGTTGGAGCCGAAGTCGGGCTCGGTCAGGCCGAAGCAGCCGATTGCCTCGCCCGCAGCCATCTTGGGCAGCCATTCTTCGCGCTGTTCGTCGCTGCCGAAGGCACGGATTGCGTACATCGCGAGCGATCCCTGCACCGACATGAAGCTACGCAGACCGGAGTCGACGGCCTCGACCTCCAGGCACGCGAGTCCGTACTCGGTTGCCGACGTTCCAGCGCAGCCGTAGCCCTCGAGGTGCATCCCGAACAGGCCGAGCTTGCCGAACTCACGGGCGAGGTCTCGAACAGGGAGGGTGCCGTCCTCGAACCACTGGCCGACGTGGGGGCGCAGACGTTTGGTGCCGAAGTAGCGGACGGTGTCGACGATCGCCCGCTCCTGGTCGTCGATCAGTCTGTCAAAGCCGAAGAGCTCTCCGACCGTCTTGGTCCTACTTGCCCCAGTCGAATGTGACCCAGTCGCACTCACCGTTGTCCACCACCTGTTTGTCGACGCCGCGCGGGATGTCTGCCGCGCCACTCCACTATGGCAGTTCGACGCCGCGCCATGTCGACGACCACGAGGTTGGGCGCTCGACGTGGGGCGGAGTGGTTTCGACTCCGGTGCTCGCTTCGCTCGCGCCGGGCTCAACCGGCGACGAGTGGCTCAACCGGCGGCGAGCGATTCAACCAGCCGCGGCGAGTGGCTCAACCGGCGGCAAGCGGTTCAACCAGCGGGCTCAGCTCGACCAGCGGGCTCAGCTCGACCAGCCGGGCTCGGCTCAGCCGGCCGCCTTGGCGTCGCGGTCGTCGGCGGCCTTGGCGTCGCGGACCGCCTGCGTGGTGAAGGCGGCGGTCGTCTCGACGGCGTGCAGCGTCTCGGCGTGACGGGCGTTCATGACCGGAAACGCGTGCACCTGCCACGCATAACTGTGCGCGACGGCGTCGACACCGGCCTCATCGAGCCGTTCCACCAGCTCGATCACGTCGGTTTCGAGCATCTCGTTCTCAGCCGTGATCATCACGGTCGGTGGGAACGCCTCGGCGTCGATGTCGGCGGCGCGACGAGCACCGCGCAGTGGAATCGGCCCCCTGTTGAGCAGCGGGACGAGCCGCGCCATCTTGCCCATCGGCAGATAGGCGTCGGAGCGGCTGCTGCGATCGGGGTTGGTGCCCAGATCGAGGTCGAGCAGCGGAGAGAACCCGATGAGGGCAGCAGGCGTCGGAAGACCGGCAGTGTGCGCGCCCTCGGCGACCTTCATGGCGAGGAACCCACCCGCGGAGTCGCCCGCGACGATCAACCGTCGATATCCCCACTCACTGAGCAGTTCGCGGTAGGCGGCCACGGCGTCGTCGACCGACGTCCCGACACCCACCTTCGGTAGCTGGCGGTACTCGAGCGAGAAGACCGGCAGTGCGCACGCCTTCGCGAGTCGACCGACGATAGAGCGATGCGTACCGAGACCACCGACGACGAATGCGCCGCCGTGCAGATAGAGGATGGCGGTGTCGGCGTCGCGTCGTGACGGTCCGCTCGGCATGACCACCTCGGTGGGACGGCCCGCGAGTTCCATCCGCTCGCGAACGACGTGCCGCGGTTCGGGCGCGCCGGCGAACAGGCGGTCGATCAAGAAGAGCCCCGCCATCCCCGGCCGGTTCAGCGGCCACAGCGCGAGCGTCGGTTTCAAGAGTGCGCGAGTCGCAAACCACAGTGGGTACGAGAGCGCACTCGCCTTTCGGTGATGCACAATTGGCATGCTGTTTCTCCTCACCCCAACCCAACCGCGAGAAAGTGATGCGCGATCAGAATCGTGTGGCGGCGTCGACGGCAACCACGGCCCGGAATCCCCTGGCTAGTATTCCTGCACAGAGTCTTCCCACGAGGGGCTTTCCCACAGTGCGACCACCTACAGTGCCAATACCTACCCGGCAATTACCTACAGTGTGTTCGGAACCGATGAATGTGAAGCTACACCCGTTTCGGAAGACCGACAGTCTCGCGCCGCGAGTTCCGAGCGCCATTTCACCAGCCGCGCGAATCAGAGAGCTAGGACACTCCACAGCAGCCATGTCAGCGACACCATGTGATGCGCACGCATCCGCATCAGGGTCAACATTCGCTCTCGCGTATCGGCGGTACCCGGCGTGATCGAGACGGATCCGAGTCCACTCGGGTTGCCACACTCCATCCCCGCCGAGTTTCTGCTGTCGGCCAAGGCGGCGCCTGCGCGCACGCTGTGCGACATCCTCGATGCCACCACCGCACGGCATCCCGACGCTCCCGCCATCGACGACGGCGACCAAATCCTGACATATTCGCAGCTCAGTGCGGTAGTACGACGCGGCGCGGCGCGGTTGGCGCAACTCGGGGTACGCCGTGGTTCGCGGGTCGGCATCCGGATGCCGTCCGGTTCACGCGATCTCTACACCGCGATCCTGTCGGTGCTCTACGCCGGAGCCGCCTACGTTCCGGTCGACGCCGACGACCCGGAAGAACGCGCAACTCTCGTGTTCGGCGAAGCGAAGGTCGACGCGATCGCCGACGCCGACGGGATACACGTCACTGACGGCGCATCGCCCGACCCAGCCGCCACGTCCCTCACCGTTTCCTCCCCGGACGCAAGTACTCCCGACTCGACTACTCCCGACTCGGTATCCACCGGCGCAACATCGACAGCCGACTCGCCGGACGCCAACCGCCCGACCCCAGGCGACGACGCGTGGATCATCTTCACGTCGGGATCGACCGGAACTCCCAAAGGCGTCGCGGTCACGCATCGCAACGCCGCCGCATTCGTCGACGCCGAGGCGACGATGTTCTGCCGCGACGAACCACTCGGCCCGGGCGACCGCGTACTCGCGGGCCTGTCGGTGGCCTTCGACGCCTCGTGCGAGGAGATGTGGCTCGCGTGGCGACACGGTGCGTGTCTCGTTCCCGCGCCTCGGTCGCTGGTGCGCAGCGGCATGGACCTCGGGCCGTGGCTCGTCGCCCGCGACATCACCGTCGTGTCGACGGTGCCGACCCTCGCATCACTCTGGCCACCGGAGGCGCTCGAAGCCGTCCGGCTGTTGATCTTCGGTGGCGAGGCGTGTCCGCCCGAACTCGCCGACAGACTCGCCGTCGAGGGCCGCGAGGTGTGGAACACCTACGGCCCCACCGAGGCGACGGTCGTCGCGTGTGCAGCGTTGCTTGGCGGACCGGGTCCGGTCCGCATCGGTCTGCCCCTACCCGGATGGGATCTCGCCGTCGTCGGAGCAGACGGACTGCCCGTTGCCGAAGGCGAAACCGGTGAGCTGATCATCGGCGGCGTCGGGCTCGCCCACTATCTCGACCCGGCCAAGGATGCCGAAAAGTACGCTCCCATGCCCACTCTCGGCTGGGAGCGCGCCTATCGCAGTGGCGATCTGGTACGCCTCGACCGTGAGGGTCTGGTATTCGGCGGCCGCGCCGACGATCAGGTCAAGGTCGGCGGCAGGCGGATCGAGTTGGGCGAGATCGACAACGCACTGCAGCACCTTCCCGGCGTGAGCGGCGCGGCAACCGCGGTGCGAAAGACGGCCGCGGGCAACAGTCTGCTCGTCGGATACCTCGTCTCCCCCGAGCCCGAGTTCGACGTAGCGAACGCGCATCGCCTTCTCGCAGAACAACTTCCCGCACCGATGGTCCCGAGACTCGCGCTCGTCGACGAACTGGCGACCAGAACGTCAGGCAAGGTCGACCGCGACGCCCTACCGTGGCCGCTACCGGGCGCCGACAACTCCGACGAGGAGGACGCGAGCGACCTCAGCGGCACCGAAGCATGGCTGGCCGCGCGGTGGACCGATGTCCTCGGCGCAACCGTGACAAGTGCCGAGACCGACTTCTTTGCCGAGGGCGGCGGCTCGCTCGCCGCTGCGCAATTGGTGACGGCCGTGCGCGAGCGCTACCCGGAAATCACTGTCGCCGACCTCTACGACCATCCGCGGCTGGGCTCACTCGCGGAGTTCCTCGGCGAGACCGCGGCCGCGGAGGTCGTCGACCCGCGTGAGGTGAAACCGACACCCGCTGCCACCGGTTTCGCGCAGCTGCTCCTGTCGGTGCCGCTGTCGACGCTGACCGGATTGCAGTGGGCGACGTGGCTCGGCGTCGTCAACAACGTCGGTGCGTGGACCGCTTGCCGACTCGACGTCTCGGTGCCCTGGCTCGTCGAGGTCAACTGGTGGGTCGTGCTCGTCGCGTTCCTGGTGTTCATCACTCCGCCCGGTCGGATGGTCATCGCCGCGATCGGATCGCGCATCCTGCTCGGGGGCGTCGAGTCGGGTACCTATCCCCGCGGCGGCAACGTGCATATCCGCCTCTGGGTCGCCGAGCGACTCCTTGTCGCCAGTGGCGCCGCCAATCTGTCGGGTGCGCCGTGGATGATTTATCTGGCACGCGCGCTGGGCTCGTCCGTGGGGCGCGGCGTCGACCTGCACACGATCCCGCCGGTCACCGGAAAACTGACCATCGGCGACGGCGCGTCCGTCGAACCCGAGGTCGACGTTGCTGGCTGGTGGATCGACGGCGACCTCGTCCACATCGGCGAGATCGTCATCAAACGCGGTGCGACAATCGGTGCGCGATCGACGCTGGCTCCTGGCGCCGTCATCGGCAAAGACGCCGAGGTGGGTCCGGGTTCCGCGGTGTTCGGTCGGGTCAAGGCCGGGCAGCACTGGGCCGGGTCGCCCGCTGTGAAGATCGGTAAGGCGACGCATTCGTGGCCCGATCACCGTCCCCGTCGCGCAAGCTTCTGGGTGCCCGTCTACGGACTGTCCTCGATGGTTCTCGCCGCCATCCCCCTGATCTCGCTGGGAGTCGGCCTACTCGTCATCGGGACATGGGCGCTGCACGCCGACCGGCTCCGCGACGTCGCGATCCGTTCGCTGATCCTGTTACCCGCCGCGGCCATCGTGAGCCTCGCGGTATTCGCCGCGATCACCGCGGTCCTCGTGCGCGCGATGTCACTCGGTCTGGAAAAGGGCTATTACCCCGTGCGTTCCCGCGCGGGGTGGCAGGTGTGGATGACCGAGCGGCTGCTCGACTCCGCCCGCACCTACCTGTTCCCCCTCTATGCCGGGCTGCTGACACCGTGGTGGTTCCGCATCCTCGGCGCGAAAGTCGGTAAGGGAACCGAGATTTCGACCGCCCTGGTGCTGCCTAAATTCACGACCATCGCCGACGGCGCGTTCCTCGCCGACGACACCATGGTCGCCTCGTACGAACTCGGCGGCGGCTGGATGCACATCGACGACGTCAAGATCGGCAAACGCTCGTTCCTCGGCAACTCCGGAATGGCCGCGCCCGGCCGCAAGGTGCCCAAGAACGGTCTCGTCGCAGTGCTGTCCGCCGCTCCCGACCGAGCGAAGTCGGGGTCGAGTTGGCTTGGTAGTCCGCCGATTCGACTTCGACGCACCGCCGCGGAAACCGACACGTCGAGGACGTTCGATCCGCCCATGCGCCTCAAAGTGGCACGCGCAGTGATCGAGACGCTGCGATTGATCCCGGTGATGATCTCGTTCGGGCTCGGCATCTTCATGCTGTTGAGCCTGCAATACATCGCCCAGCAGTCGAACTACGTAATCGCCGGTCTGGTCAGCGGCCTGCTGTTGGTGTTGTGCGGCGCCATCGCGTGTTGCATTGCGGCAGCGGCGAAGTGGGCCGTCGTCGGACGTATCGAGGTCTCCCAACATCCGCTGTGGAGTTCTTTCGTGTGGCGCAACGAGCTTTCCGATGCCTTCGTCGAAACGGTTGCAGCGCCGTGGTTTGCCAACGCCGCGACCGGAACCCCCATCCTCAATCTGTGGCTCCGGCTCCTCGGCGCACAGATCGGCAAGGGCGTGTGGTGCGAAACCTATTGGCTCCCTGAGGCCGACCTCGTGTCGCTGGGTGCGGGCGCAACCGTCGAGCGCGGCTGTGTCGTACAGACGCACCTGTTCCACGATCGGGTCATGGCCATCGACCGCGTAGTCCTCGCCGACGGTGCGACGCTCGGACCCCACTGCGTCGCGCTACCGGCGTCAGGACTCGGCGAATCTGCGACCGTCGGCCCGGCGTCGTTGGTCATGCGTGGCGACGTGGTGCCCGCGCACACCCGTTGGCAGGGCAACCCGATCGCGCCCTGGCACGACTGAGTGGCAGCACGACTAGTGGCTGCACGACAGTGGCTGCACGACAGTGGCTGCACAACTCAGAAGTGGACCGGCCGTCCAACGAAAAGCGGGGGGGGGGGGGGGGGGGGGGGGGGGGCCGCGGGCGGGGGGGGGGGGGGGTGGGGCGCGCGTGGCGGGGGAGGGCGGGGGGCGGGGGGGGGGGGGAGGGGGGGAGAGCCGGGAGGCGGGGAA
>NZ_LZMO01000044.1:0-14544 GCF_001665715.1 Gordonia sp. 852002-10350_SCH5691597 | reverse complement strand
TGGGCACAGCTGGCATCCTTCCAGGCCGCCCGGCAGGGCAAGCCAGATCAGATGTCACCTACTCGTGCACCAGCCCCAGATCGGCGCAGACAACCGGTGGCACGCTTGTGGCAAGCAGGAATTCACGGTCGTCGGTAGCCACCCTGGCCAGTACCTCTTCGAGAAGGTACGACGCCACCAACTTGCCACTGCCACCGAAGCCTGTCAGTGCCGCATGCACATCACCGCCGTATTCGACTGTCGCACTGAGCAAGGCCAACCGGATTCCGGCAGGCCAGCCTTGCGTCCGGTCCATCAAGCGGTCCCGACTCTTCGCATCCACCGCCACTCCGATGCGTGCACACAGCTCGTCTGCCCCGGCCGGCGTGAACGCCAGGACCGCGGCGTCGATCTCTCGGAGCCTTCCCATCACCTGCAGACGGCGCAACGGTATTCGCGGTTCGACGCGGGAGATGAGGACGAGATGCACAGTGGGAACACCACACTCGATCACCAGGTGGATCGATTTCAGAACGTCTGCCGACGTGAGGCGTTGGAAATCATCGATCACCAGTGTCACCAGCTCGGGCAGGAAAGACAGGGCATCAACCAGACCCGCCACGTCAGAGTCCCCGAACGCCGGACCCGGCATGAACTCGGTCACGCGCGCTTCGCCGGCCACCACCGGAAGCATGCGAAGAGCACTGATCACGTCGTGCCAGAATGCCGCCACTCCGGCGCCTTCGCCCGCGGCAAGCCACGCGGTCCGATCACGACGGTGTGCCCCCTGCGCCCACGCTGCGACAGCGAGAGTCTTTCCGTAGCCGGCTGCGGCACACACCAAGCTCACGTCGCCGCCTCGCGCAGAGTCGAGAATCTCGTCGATGCGAGGACGCGCCACAAACCCGGGAGGCAACGACGGCGACGAGAACCGCAGACTCAGAATCGGCGGTGCTGCGGCAGTTGTGTCGGGCGCGTTGGTGTCCGCCTCGATCGCGTCGGGATCCCCCTCGCCGCCCTGCCCATGTCGCTGGGAGGGTACCGCGCCTTTCATGCAGAGCATGGTACGACGACCAGCACGAATGCGTCGGCGAAATCTTGGTCGCGAGAGCGCGTACGACCTGCTATCGCTCCGGCGACATGCGGTTCAGTTCGCTCGGGCAGTGTCAGTCGAATCGACTACGACTCCGGCCGCGTCTTCGGCGACAGCGGTCTCGGTCACGACGGTTTCGGTCACAACAGCTTCTGGGACGACAGCTTCTGGGACTTCTCCGCGGCGCGCGGGAGCGATGGCAAATTCGAACGCCGCCAGGATGAGGCACGCGACGACCACCACCCAGAAGACGACCATGCCTGTCGGGTAGTGCCAGAACATGAGGACGAACGCAGCGATTATCGGGACCCCGAGACGCACGACGTACCGTAGCCGCCACAGTTGGGCCTCCACCATCGACGCCGAGCGTTGCTTTCGGCGACGATCGATCGTTTCGAATCCCCCGCCGATGACACGTCGAGTGGCGGCAGCCGCCCGGGTTCCTCCTGCGAAGAAGCCCACAAGTGCCAGGACGAGTCCGAGCACCGCCACCGCACGAAGGGCAGTGCGCAGCGGACCGATCACGGTGTCGAAGATCGCCTGGGCGGCGGCGGGAGACAAGACGTCTGTAGGCACGTTGTTCAGGTAGATCGTGCGACCGACGATGATGCCGATTGCCAATACCAGCATCGCGACGACGACCGCAATCCCGACTGCTGTCAGGGTTCGGATACGGCGACCGACGCCTGCGAGCCCGATCGCAGCGAGTGCGACAAGAATCGCAAGCCACGGCAGCACGGTGGCTACCTTGTCGAGCGACTTCACGAGGTTCTGCGCCCGAGCGAGTTCCTTGGACTGCCAGATGACGAACTGCTTGTTCACCACGGGAATCTTGTCGGCGAAGGCGAACCCCTGTGCACTCAGCCGCTGCTTCACCTGGGTGATGATCGGCCCGAGCTCGATGCTGATCGATCCGTTGGTCGTGTCGACATTCACCGCGCCATGCTGCGTATCACCGGTCACCGCCGCAACAACAGCATCGTGTGCTTCGCGATTGGCCGTCGTCCACAACGCAGCGAACTGATCAGAGCCGACGAACTGCGCCACCGTGCTGTGGATAAAGCTCTCCGCCTGTGCGCTGATCACCGGAGCGAGTCCGGTGATCGCCTGATCCACCCGCGGACGATCGGCCGGTGTGAGTTGAGTCAGTTCGTTGAGCGCATTCGACGTCACCTCTTCGACGTTCACCTGCTGATTGATCTCGTTCGTGATTGACATGGTGATCTGTTGCTGCACTGCGGGATTGGATGCCAGTGGCGCGACGGTCGATAAGTAGTGATCGGTGTCGAGGATCTGACTCCTGACATACCGCGTAGTGACCGACAGCAGCGTGAGCACCGCACACAGAACGACCAGCACCACGACCCCGACCACTCGCCAATTGATCCGCCGTCGCTTGGACTCCTTGCCGACACCCGACGGTTGCCCCGATCTGATCTCGGCGACCTCGATGCGCAGACGTTCTAGTTCGGCCCGTTCGTCTGCGTCGAGACCACGTCCCGATTCGCCTTCCGCAATCACCATCTTCTCGGGCATTCACGTCACCGCTCGTCGGGGACGGCCGAAACCGCGCCTGCCCGGATCGCGTCGACGAACACACGATGATCCTCGTCATTCCTCTTCGCATAGCGCGATGCGAAACGCCTTATAGCACTGTCGAATTCGACGTCGTCGCCAAGATAGTTCGCTATGGCCACCGCATCTCCAGATCGACCGTGACCGTAAGCGAGGACTCGACCGCACGCCCGCCCGTAGACCTCGAGTCCCTGTGGGTCCAGACCCTCCACGACGATGGAGCCCTTTGCGTCCCGAAGCTGCCTGAGGTACAGATCACGCTGAACACCATCCGGTCCCCGACCGCCTGACCACCCCAGGAACACGTCGCTGACAGCTTGTGTGAGTCGCTGCCCCTCCACCACCCGCCTGCCCTCGTTGTCATACTTCGGGCCGTCGAGATACCTTGCAAGAACCGACTTCTCGGCTTGCTTGGCTTGGAGAAGCAGCACATCGGATTCGTCTCGTCCGACCATCAGCAAGACCCACGCCTGAGTTCCCACGCTGCCGACCCCGACCACCTTGCGCGCCATGCGGACAAAGGTGAATCTGTCGAACAGCACGCGGTAGTGAGGAGCAAGCGTCGCGCGAAGAGCGTCGACACGATCGGCCAGCTGACCATACAGACGCGCTGTGACCTCAGCGTCCCACAGTTCTTCGATGGGCACGATGAGCGGAGGTTGGCTGACGAACCGCAGTTCGCCGTCGACGGTTGTGGTCAGCTTCTTGAGCGCAGACAGACTGTCGCGCGTCCACGCCTTGTCGATCTGCTTTCGCACGTTCTTGGCGGTCGACGAATCGATGAGATCACGTATATTGACCAGTTTTCGAGAAGGTTCGGCGCGTCGATACCAACCGTCCAACGTGTCGAGTCCCGCGAGCGACGCGATGGACTCCCTGTACTCGCGGGCACATGCACCTGCGATCCGCTTGGCGGTCTTGCTGTCGAATCCGTTGCCGCGTGCCGCAACCACGAGACTCGCGGCCAGTCGCTTCACGTCCCATTCGAACGGCCCAGGATAGGTTTCGTCGAAGTCGTTGACGTCGAACGCCAATTTGCGCTCGGGCGTGGCGTACAACCCGAAATTGGACAGATGCGCGTCGCCACACAGTTGCACGGTCAGACCTGAATTCTCGGTTCGAGCCAGATCATCGGCCATCACAAGTGCCGCACCGCGATAGAAGGTGAAGGGAGACACGGCCATTCGCCCGTACCTGACCGGGACGAGTTCTGGGACTCGGGTACGCGCCTGATCCTGGAGCAGACCTATCGGATCACGGTCGGAGGCGTCGCCCAGGTCGCCGATTTCGCTGAGCGGCAATCGCTCCCGCGCCTGCAACCCCAGATACACACTCTCGGCACGAGTCCTGCGGCCAGGGCCACCGTAGGACGTCGTCGCCTCCGCGGAATCGATCACGCCGGTCATCGTCGTCTCCTCGCGCCCGGGTCAGATCTCGTCGGTCTCAGGACTCCACGCCGCCAACGCCCAGATTCCGACAATCGCGAGGGCGATCAGCGTGATCGACCACTACGGGTAGTACGTGATCCACAGAAAGTTGGCAATCACGGAGAGCGACAAGACCACGATTGCGAGCACTCGCGCAAAAGTCTTCCCGAAGAACACCGCGATACCTGTCGCCGCGACGACCAGACCCATGATCAGGTGAATCCAACCCCAGGTCGTGAGATTGAACTTGTAGATGTAGTTGGTGCCTACGACGAACACGTTGTCGGCCGCGACGGCGGAGACACCCTGGAGAAACTCCAGTATCCCGACGACGAGCAGGACGCATCCGGCAACGATGGATAGTCCGCCTGCCCAACGCTGCTTCGTGGAGGGTTGTGAGGTTGTCATGAATTATCCTTATCGATGTAGCTGTTCTCGATGTGGCTGTTAACGATTTGGTTAGCAATGAACACTGATGGATCGGCTGATTGTCAGAGACTGAGGATACGTCTCTTTTCTGCTTCGAATTCCGTTTCGGTGAGAACCCCTGAGCTTCGGAGTTCACCGAGCTTCGTCAACGCTGCAATTCGGTCATCGGTCGCCGCACCTTGTTCAACGGGAGCCGGCGGTTCGGGGTTCTGGACGGGCGGTGCGGCAGCGTATGCCTGGGGTGCGGTCTCGGCCGACCGTCTGGCCCACCGCTCGCCTTGACGACGCGACACCCTGTTGGACACCGCGGTTGCAGTCCCTGCAACGACGGCTGTTCGGGCGACCCCGCGGAGTAGTCCGGGCATGGTTGTTACCTGCGCTTTCTCTTTCGAGTGGTGTGGTGAAACGGTCGTGGCGTCCGGACCAGGGCGGAGTCTCGAGATCGGCCGACACGGATCAGTCGGTTGTGCCGAGGGCCTCGAGAATCGCGTTGACGGGAATTCGCCCGGACGCGACCAGTTGAGCGCCGGCCCGCCGCAGGTCAGTGGCGAACGGAGCCGCCCACACGTTCTCGTAGACGACGAGGACGCCGAGGCACCCGTCTGCCAGTGCCGACGCCGCGTCGGCGAGATCCTGATCGTCCAACAGCCCGCTCGACGCCTCCGCGAGGATGTCGGCGTCCAGGTCAGCACCGACGTCGATATCCGAGATCTCAAGGGCAGCAACGCCATCACCCTCTCGTCGGATCACAGCGAGATCCAACACGCTGATCACACCGCGATCGACGAGGTCGACCAGATGTATCAACGCGGACCCGTCCGGATTGTGATCAGCAGGAAATTCGACGAGAAGGTAGTCGATGGGTCCCAATTCCACAGGACCCGTTTCCACATCGGCAGAGATTTCGGTCATATTCCACATGCTGACATCGAACCCGATGGGACGACATCACCCGAAAGGGATGAGACTTCTCCACTCATACGATTCGAATGATCGAAATCGCGGGTCGATCGTCGAGTCTTGAGACCATGACGACATCGAAACCCCTCACCGGCGATACCGCGAGCCTGGCAGCGGAAGCCTACGTCTATGCGTATCCGCTGGTCATCATGGAGGTCAGCCGTCGACAACAGACAGCACGAGAATCCTCCGGCAAACCGGGATTCGGAGCCGCGAACGCCTTTCACCACATGCGGGCGTTTCCGGCTGCAGATTTTCGCGCAATCGTCCGTCCGAATTTCGACACGCTGTACTCGTCCGCGTGGCTCGACCTGACGGGCGGACCGGTCCTGATCCACCTTCCCGACAGCGGCGGTCGCTATTACATGCTGCCACTACTGGACATGTGGACCGACGTGTTCGCGGTTCCCGGATCCCGCACCACGGGAGACTCCGAACGACGAATCATGGTGATAGGGCCGGGATTTGACGGCGACGTACCCAACGATGCCCTCATCATCGAGGCCCCGACACCGTACGTCTGGGCCATCGGCCGGTCGCAGACCAACGGCCCGAGCGACTACGACGCCGTCGGCAAGTTCCAGGACGGCTTCACCATCACTCCGTTGGGCGGCCCGACTCGACCCGAGTCGAGTACTCCCATCGACCTTGGCACCGAACCACTGCGCATCGTCGGAGAACTCACTGCTCCCGAGTTCTTCAGGCTGGCAGCAGAGGTACTGACGACTACTCCACCCCACCTCACGGATCAGTCTGTGCTGGCGCGTATCGCAGCAATCGGGATCGTCCCTGGACTGGAGTTCGACACATCGCGATTCGACGAGGCCGGACTCGCGGCACTCGAGTCGGGTATCGCGTCGGCACGGAAGAAGCTGCCCGATCTCGCCGGCCTCGGTGATCGCGTGAACGGCTGGCAGATCATTTCGCGGTCCGTCGGCGTCTACGGCAACGACTACTTTCAGCGAGCGCAGATCGCGCTGGTCGGGTTGGGTGCCAATCCGCCCGAGGATGCGATCTATCCCGTCGCCCTGGTCGACGACGACGGCCAGCCGCTCGACGGGCACAACGATTACACGATCACGTTCCCCGCCGGTCACCTTCCACCCGTGGATGCCTTCTGGTCGGTGACGATGTACGACGCCGAGGGCTATCAGGTCGCCAATGAACTCGACCGGTTCGCGCTGGGCGATCGCGACGAACTGCGGTTCGACGACGACGGTTCGCTCGTCTTGTATCTGCAGCACGAGAATTCCGGTGGCGAGAAGACCGACAACTGGCTTCCCGCGCCACGGGCCGCGCTCGGCGTCACGATGCGGCTGTACGCCCCACGCGCAGAAGTGCTCGACGGGACGTGGGCGCCGCCCGCGGTGCACTGCGTGAAGCGCGCGTCTGCAAACGGTAAGGCTTGATCCGACCGGGATACGACGCCGCGTCTCACCCACGTCGATGGGTTCAGCGTGCCGTCCGACGAGCAAAAATGCGTCACCCGTACCAATTGTGAGGCCTACTACGATTTGCCTGGTCACAGCGACAACTCGCGCAGCCGCGCGGACCATTGGACTATGCAGACGATAGTTCTCCTGGTCTCCGTGCTCGTCGCGCTGCCGCTCGTCGTCGCGGGCATCGGTGTCGTCATCGGCAAGGTCATCAGCGCCGATCTCTGACCTCCTGCACGCTGCGCGTCGTCGAACGCGAGTAGCGTGACGCGGGTGGAACGCATCGTCGTCGTTGGCGCGGACGCCGCCGGCATGAGTGCCGCTCACCAGGCACTTCGGACAGCAGAGGTCACCGGGCGCAGCATCGAGGTGATAGCGCTCGAGCAGACGTCGGATACGTCGTATTCGGCATGCGGCATCCCGTATCTCGTCGGCGGCCTCGTCGACTCCGACGCCGATCTCGTGGCACGCAGCGCCGCGCAGCACCGGGAACTCGGCGTCGACCTCCGCATGGGGATGACGGTCACCGGAATCGATCGCGAGCGCAAGGTCGTCTCGGTGACGTCGGAGTTCGACGAGTCGTCGGAAGTCGCCTACGACCAACTCGTGTTGTGCACCGGCGCCTCGGCGATGCTCCCGGACTGGGCGCACGACGCGAAAGGCACGTTGATCGACGGTGTTCATCCGGCGAAAACCCTTGATGACGCCCGGTACTGGCTCGATCTGATCGCCGGCTCCGGCCGTCGAGGAGTCGTTATAGGCGGCGGCTACATCGGCGTGGAGATGGCGGAGGCGTTGGCGGAGCGCGGATTCCAGACCACGATCGCCACACGCACCAGGGTGATGAGCAAGCTCGACCCAGAGATGAGCGATCGCATCGAAGAGGGTATGCGTGCCGCAGGGGTCACCGTCCTGACCGACACCGTCGTTGCGAGCGCCGACGCCGAGGGCGGCAGAATACATTCCGTCACAACAGTTTCCGGAGACGTGATCGAAGCCGACGTCGTGGTACTCGCGCTGGGCGTTCGGCCGTCGACCTCACTGGGCGCCGCGGCAGGGTTGCCGATCGGAGTTCACGGCGGGTATCTGCCCGACGACCACCAGCGCCTCGCCGACGACATCTGGGCGGCAGGCGACTGCTGCGAGTCGCTCGACCGGATGACCGGGGAGCGAATCTTCGCACCGCTCGGAACACACGCCAACAAGCAGGGTCGGGTCTGCGGTTTCAATCTCGGCGGCGACGAGAGCAAACGGTTCGCCGGCGTGTTGGCGACGGCGATCACCCGATTCTCTTCTGGCCCAACCTATCTGGAGATAGCACGGACGGGCATGAACAGCGAGGTCGCCGCACGATTCGGACACGACGCCCTCACGCTGATAACCCAGAGCGACACCGCGAGCGGCTACATGGCCGAGGCCACCCCGATCACCGTGCTGCTCACCGCCGACAAGACGACCCGCCGCATCCTCGGCGCGCAGATCGTCGGCGGAGCGCAGTCGGGTAAGCGGATCGACACCGTCGCCGCGGCGCTGTGGGGCGAGATGACCGTCGACGATCTGGCCGAGATGGACCTCGCATACGCACCACCGTTCGCAACCGTCTGGGAGGCAGTGCAATTGGCCTCCCGACGAGTGTCCGAGCGGCTCTGACCCCTGGGCCTGCTTCCCGCTCACCGTTTTCCTTGCGGCTTATTGATTTCAATGAGCGGGAAGGAAATGGGTGAGCGGGAAGGTCGACGTCGAGCTGAATTGGTGCGGAGCGGAACCTCACGACCCAACGAGGCGTCGAAGCTGCATGACGGACTCCACCATCGGTCTCCCCGGCTACCCGCTCGACGAGTTCGGCCTGATCCGACGCAGCGCCGCGAAGACAGCAGCATTCAGCGACAACGAGCTCTGCGTCGCGGTCAACCGCGGCCGGCTGATCAGACTCGTACCGGGCGTATTCGTGCCTCGCACAACAGAATTCGACGGCCATACGGGTGCCCAGGCACTGCACCGGCTCACCTCGATCGCGGTCGTCACGTCGGAGTTGAGCGCCGACACGCCGCACGTACTCAGCCACGTCTCTGCGGCGACGATGCTCGGGCTACGCATGCTCAAACCGAACCTCTCGCACGTGCACATGACCACCGGCCGCGCATCGGGAGGATCGGTTCGCAGCCTGCGCCACCTGCACGGGGTGCCGCTCAGCGACGACGAGATCACCGAGGTCGACGACATCCGGGTCACGTCGATCGAACGCACAGCGGTCGACGTCGCGTCGAGCGGCGACTTCGCCCAGGCAATGACCGTCCTCGAGGCTGCTCTGGCAGCAGGTGCCGACCGGGCGAAGATGTCGGAGATCCTGGGCTCCCGACGTCGGCGCGGCGCGCAACACGCTCGACGGGCACTCCCCCTCGCGAGCGGACTCTCCCAGAGCGTCGGCGAATCATGGAGCAGCGCACAGATGTACGAGGCAGACCTGCCCGTGCCGCGTCAGCAGCACCGCTTCATCTGCCCGTCCGGCACGTATGAGACGGACATCGATTGGGACGGCAAGTTGATCGGCGAGTTCGACGGTCTGGCCAAGTACGGACGTCTACTCCGCGAAGGTGAGTCGCCCGAGGACGCGGTGGTCCGGGAGAAGCTACGCGAGGACGAACTACGGGGACTCGACACGATGGTGCTCCGCTGGGTCTGGGCTACGCTCGAGCGACGGCAGCTCGCCGGCCTGCTGCGCCCATGGCTGGTGACCTTCGAGATCATCCCGGCCGGCCACGGTTCGCGCTCACGGGTTTACTTCCCGCTTATTGAATCCAATAAGCGGGAGGTAAACGGGTGAGCGGGAGCGCGGCCGTGGGAGAAGGGTGAGGGGGAGCGGGCGCGCGGTCTCGGCAAGCCTGCGCGCCTCAGCCGTCGGCCGAACTCCCAGCGAGCACGAAGTCTCGAAAGCGCGACGCGACGTCGCTCAGCGGCCGACCGCGAAACCACGTCAGCCCGATCTCGCGCGTTTCACCCGCGAGCGGAATGAGTTCGACGCCGGGATGGCGCGCCGACTCCTCGACCGGCACCACTCCGACGCCGAGGCCCGCGGCGACGAGGCCGGATACGGTCGCGAGCTCCGACGATTCGAAGGCGATCGCGGGCGTGAGATCGTGTGCGGCACAGATCTCGTCGAAGATCCGTCGCATGCCGTAGCCGTGTTGCATCACGATGAACTCCTCGTCTGCGGCCTCGGCGAGGCCTATCGTCTCCCGGCCCGAGAAGCGATGCTCGCGGGGCACCACGAGCGCGAGTTCTTGTTCGGCGACGCGGGCCCACGCCATGTCGGTGCGCATCGGGCGGGGCGCGACGATCGCGAGGTCGGCGTCGCCGTCGACGACATGCCCGACGACGGTCGCCGCCGCATCTTGGGTCAGCGTGAAACGCGCCGATGGGTTCTCCACCCGGAACCGGCTGATGAGGTCGGGCACCAACCCCAGCCCGAACGAGTGTAGGAACGCCAATCGCACTGCCCCGCGCGCCGGAGCGCGCATCTCCTCGATCTCCCGACGCCCGGCTTCCAACTGCGACGCCGCGCGACGCGCCCTGTCGAGGTAGGCGCGTCCGAACCGGTTCAGCACGAGGCGTCGACCATCGCGGTCGAAGAGCGGCACCCCGAGGTCGCGTTCGAGACGGCCGAGGAAGCGCGAGAGCGTCGGCTGCGACGAATGGACCCGGTCGGCGGCCGTGGTGAGGTTCTCTGCCTCGGCGATGGCGATGAACCACCGCAGGTCGTCGTGCATCGTGCCATTCTAGCTGTAGTTATTCATTTTTGAATGATGCATCAGCTAAACATTCATTTCCTAATGACGGCGGCGCAGCTCAGGATGGATGGAGTGACAGCAACCGTCCTCCCAGCGACCACCGACCTCGCGCCCGTCAAGCACTCACCCGGCTCGCCCGGGTATCGGCGTGCCACACTCTCGCTGTTCGCAGCCGGGATGACGACGTTCATGGCGCTGTATTACGTGCAGGGTCTGTTACCCCAACTGTCGTCACACTTCGACGTCTCGCCGACGACGTCGGCTCTGGCGGTCTCGCTCACCACTGGCCTGCTCGCCGTCGCGATCATCCCGGCGAGCGCGCTGTCGGAGCGGTATGGCCGGGTGCGCCTCATGGTCGGGTCCGCGGTTGCCGCCTCGCTCATCGGACTACTGCTTCCGTGGGCGCCGTCGATCGAGTTGCTCCTGGCCGGACGCGCCCTGCAGGGACTGCTCTGCGCTGGAGTGCCCGCCGTCGCCATGGCGTATCTGGCCGAGGAAGTCGACGGCATGTCGCTCGGCGGAGCGATGGGCCGCTATGTCGCGGGTACGACGATCGGCGGTCTGGTCGGACGGCTCATTCCTGGCTTTGCTGTCGACTTCGTGTCCTGGCAGTGGGCACTCGAGATCGCCGCGCTGGTGTCCCTGGCGTTCGCGATTGCGTTCTGGCGCATGGTGCCCGGCTCGCAGTTCTTCGAGCCACAGCCTGTCTCGCTACGCACGACCGGACGCAATCTGGTTGCGCACCTTCGTGATCCGGGTCTGCTGTCACTCTTCGCCCTGGCCTTCGTGCTGATGGGTGGCTTTGTCACCGTCTACAACTTCATCGGCTATCGGCTTCTGGGGGATCCTTTTGGACTGCCGGCGGGAATCGTCGCAGCAATCTTCTTCATGTACCTGGCGGGCACGGTGTCGTCGGCGTGGGGCGGCAGGCTGGCCGACCGCCTGGGCCGACGCCGGGTTCTCGTGAGTGCGACGTCGATCATGCTCGTGGGATTGTTGATCACGATTCCGGACCATCTGTGGTCCGTGATCATCGGGCTATTCCTCTTCACCGCAGGCTTTTTCGCCGCGCACTCGGTGGCGAGCGGTTGGGTGTCCGCACGGGCGACCGAGCATCGCGCCGAGGCGTCGTCGTTGTATCTCTTCCACTACTATCTCGGCAGTTCCGTGGTGGGTGCGCTCGGCGGTCTGACGTATTCGGCATTCGGCTGGGCGGGGGTCGCGGCGTACGTCGGAACGCTCACTGCCGCAGGGGTTCTGCTCGCGGCGCTTCCGCGGCGTCGACGTCCGGCGGGGTAGCCCGCTCAGGCGCCATACCGGGCAGCTGCAGCGGCGAGGGCGTCGACCACCGACGTCACCGCTCGACGCGGCCGCGGTCTGGTCAACGCCTCGTAGACGCGTGCTGCTCGAACACCCTGCGATTCAAGTGGTTTCACCCCCGGATGACGGGACGCGTGACGCGGCATCAGTGCGATTCCGTGACCAGCCGCGACGAGCGCCTCGATCGTCGTGAAGTCGAGCATTCGCTGCGTCACCCTCGGTGCGACACCTGTGATGGCCGAGATCGACAGCAGCACATCGTCGACCGGGAACCCGCCCTCGACGCTGATCCAATCATGGTCGGCCAGCTCGGTGACCGACACCGAATCACGCTCTGCAAGAGTTGAATTGCGTGATACGACGACGTCGAGTGGCTCACGCATCAGTTCGGTGACGCGCACACGTGGCGAACTGACAGGTGGCGTCCGCTCGTCGCGGTGCGTCACCACGACGTCGAAGTCGGCGAGGGCCGGCGGAGCGTCGGGATAGCCGACGTCGAGGTGCGACGCGTCGATCTCGATCGCTTCGGAGGCAGCGCGATCGAGGACCGTCGGCAGGAGGAGTGTCGCTCCGGATGGGAACATTGCGAGCCGGACCCGTGATCGCCCGGAGCGGTACGCGGCCATCTCTTCCTGCGCCCGCTCGACCGCGGCGATCACCTCGTCGGCGCGCAGCACAAGAGCCTGCCCAGCCGAAGTCAGTCGCACCCGCCGACCGTCGGCCTCCAGCAGTTCGACGCCCGCCTCCTTGGTGAGCACCTTGAACTGCTGCGAGACGGCCGACGGCGTCATGTGCATCGCGTCGGCGACCGCTCCCACGGAGCCCCGGTCGGCGAACTCCCTCAGCAGCCGTAGGCGCTTCACGTCCATGAAGCGATGCTACGACGACGCCTAGTCGTGCAGCCTCGATGCTTAACTATCCCGCGACACGCAGCACCACAGTTCCCACCCTCCACCGCGGAATAAATGGACCACGGTCCGGTTATATCTGCCATGACCAAGAAAATCGGCTTCCTGTCCTTTGGGCACTGGTCGGCGTCTCCGGGTTCGCAAGCCCAGACGGCGTCAGATGTCTTGCATCAATCCATCGACCTCGCCGTTGCCGCCGAAGAGCTCGGCGCGGACGGCGCCTACTTCCGAGTGCATCACTTTGCTCGCCAGCTCGGCTCGCCATTTCCGCTGCTCGCGGCGGTCGGCGCAAAGACCAACAGCATCGAGATCGGCACCGGCGTGATCGACATGCGCTACGAGAATCCCATGTACATGGCTGAGGACGCGGGTGCAGCCGACCTCATCTCCGACGGTCGACTCCAGCTCGGCATCAGCAGGGGATCCCCCGAGCAGGTGATCGAGGGGTACAAGTACTTCGGGTACGTCCCGGCCGAGGGTGAAACCGACGCCGACATGGCACGCCAGCACACCGAGGTGTTCTTGAAGGTGATCGAGGGCGCGGAGTTCGCGCAGCCAAACCCGCGACCGATGTTCCCGAACCCGCCGGGCATGCTGCGCATCGAGCCCTATTCAGAGGGCCTGCGCGACCGCATCTGGTGGGGTGCCGGCAGTCGGGCCACCGCCGAGTGGACCGCCGAGAAGGGCATGAACCTCATGAGTTCGACGCTGCTGACCGAGGACACGGGCATCCCATTCCACAAGTTGCAGGCCGAGCAGATCGAGCGCTTCCGCGATGCGTGGGAAAAGGCCGGCCACCCTCGCGAGCCGCGAGTCTCGGTGAGCCGCAGCATCTTCCCGCTGACCACCGACATGGACCGCGCCTACTTCGGACGCGATCGCAACGACCAGGATCAGGTCGGCCACCTCGAAGGCGGGCTTGCACGGTTCGGGCGTAGCTACGCCGCAGAGCCCGACAAGCTCATCGAAGAGCTGCGCGAAGACGAGGCCATCGCGGCCGCCGACACGCTGCTACTGACAATCCCCAACCAGCTCGGCGTCGAATACAACGCCCACGTGATGGAGTCGATCCTCAACGACGTCGCTCCCGCACTCGGCTGGCGGTAGTACCCTTCTAGTGTTCTGAGTCATTAATTCGTGCGCAGTAGTGGGCGATGGAGTCGAGGATCTGGTCAGCGGTCTTGACCCACACGTAGGGGCGGGGGTTGTCGTTCCAGGTCTCGATCCATGCTCTGATGTCGGCGTTGAGTGCTCTCACGGTGCGGTGGGTGGAGCGTTGGAGTTTCTTGGTGGTTAGTTCGGCGAACCAGCGTTCGACGAGGTTCATCCAGGATGAGCTCGTCGGGGTGAAGTGGACAACAAACCGTGGGTGCGCGGTCAGCCATCGTTTGACCGCGGGCGTCTTGTGGGTGGAGGCGTTGTCCATGACCAGGTGGACGTCGAGCTCGTCGGGTACCTCGGCGTCGATCTTGCGGAGGAATCCGATGAATTCCGTTGCGCGATGCCGTGAGTGAAGCGAACCGATGACTTTGCCCGACGCGATGTCCAACGCCGCGTACAGGCTGGAGGTGCCGTTGCGCACGTAGTCGTGGCTGGCCCGTTGCGGGGTGCCCGGGAGCATGGGAAAGA
>NZ_LZMO01000043.1:0-14813 GCF_001665715.1 Gordonia sp. 852002-10350_SCH5691597 | reverse complement strand
GTCGACGTTCGCGACCGTGCGGCTACGGACCAAAGTCACCAAAGGCCCCGGATCCCGCGCGGCCGGCATCGCGATGGCCTACAAACTGATCGAGGCCGCGCAGTCGAAATGGCGGGCGGTCAACGCACCACATCTGGTGAAACTGGTCCGTGATGGCGCCACCTTCGAGAAAGGCAAACTCGTCAAACCCGACGCCACCTCAGGCACCCAGGAGGCCGCCTGAAAACCGCTCATCCACAGGTCTTGACAATATCTCGAGGAGTTGAGGAATTGCCGCGCAGGCTTAACCGACTGGCTCTCACGGCGCGCGCGGCGTCACCAATCCGAAAACCCTGGGTACCAACCACAAACCCGACGAGCCCAGTCCCGCATCCTCGGTCAAACGGGGGTCTGCGGCGACGGTTTCGACCGCAACCAGGCGAAGACCTTCGATCACGGCGCCGTCCCAGCCATCGCGGAAGCGATAGCCGAACTCGTCAGCGACAGCACGTCCGAACCACTCATTCGTGATTCCCAACTCGTCTCCGGCTCCAGTGCGCAGAACGAAGACCGGTACATCGTCTGTCGAGTACACCGGCTCTACAACTCCTGTGACCACTTCACCCGGCGACGCGTCCGTCAAGGCCCGCTGCATGTCCCGCACACGGGCGGCGTCTCCGGACAATGGTCGCCCGGCGAGCACATCCCCGGACCCGAACTCAATCGCTGCGCTGTACTTCTTGCCCTGCTTGCTCTTGCGACGCTCTCGTTGTCGTCCGTTGCGCTTGTCGAACCACATCCACCCGGTCGGAATATCAAGGACTGCCACCTCATCGCGCGCCCGGCTCAATGCCACATACTTCTGACGCAATGCCAGCCATTCGTTCTCATCACCCATCGGACTGTTCGGGTGCACGAAGAAGGCACGTTCGAACTCGAGCCCTTTGGCACGGTGAATCGTCGACACGATCACCCGGCATTCATCGGGCTCGGTCAGCGTCAAAGGAATCGAGCCCGTGGCAATCAGACTGCGCACGCGAGGCAGGTTCAGCTGATACATCGTGCGGGAACGTCCCTCAGCGCCCTTCAGCAGGTACCACGCCTCTTCACGAAGCCGCTGCGCGAGTTTCGCCTCGATCACCGATTGGACGCTGTCCCGGTCTACTTCCGGCCCGGCGAAGTCTTCGAAGATGCCCGCGATCCACCGGGCCGCGCCGAAGTCACGGGCCTGTCGACGAACCACGTGATCCACTCCCTGTTTGGTGAGAAACTGCGAAATACGCAGTACCTCACCGTTTGTCGCGCATAGCACGGCGGTGCGTCCGGATTCCGGTTCGGCGAGGAACTTCCAGTTCTTGATCACACCCGAATGGGGCAAGGTCTTCTCGAACTGTGCGACCGTCTCCGCCGCGTCAGCCTCGCGCTGGCCTCGCAGCTGATTCCCCAGGCCCACTACCCCAATTGGGAACTGCCCCTGCGCTCGGTAATTCCGCGCCAACGTCACCGTCTCAGCGCCGAACACGTCCGTGAGCTGAGCGGCGAATTCGTCCGACGTGGTCTTGCTCCGCGAGGCCTTGAGAGTGAAGTCGTAGATGCCCTGCAACGGATCTCCGAGGGCGGTGAAGCCGGCCGACTCCGGGATCCGACGGAGTAGCGCCAGAATCATTTCCGCCCGATCGCCCACGAGATCTTGGACCTCGTCGAGTACGAGGTGCTGGAGATCCTCGATCCCCTCGACCTCGTCCGAGTCGTCAACCAGCAGCTGGGTCGCCTGCCGAACTCGATTATCGAAGTCTCCGATAGGTTCTCGTCCGTTCTGCGACAACAGGTATGACGCCAGTGAGTCGAAGGTGCGTACGTCGGTACGCGCGATGTCGTGTCCTTCGAGCCTCGTGCGAACAGCGTGTACCGCGGCTCGGGAGAAGCTGAGCACCATGATCTCGGTGGATGCCGAAAGATCTTCTTCCTCCACCAGGTATTGGATACGCGACGCCACGACCTCGGTTTTGCCCTGGCCCGCACCGGCGATCACCAGCAAACGCGCGTCAGCGGGCGCCTCGGCCACGGCTCGTTGAGAATCGTCGAGTTCGAAGGCCGTCCGCTCGTGCGTCTCGCTGGACTCGGTCATGTCAGAATTCTCGCGGGCTCACCCACGTATGTCACGGCCATCCGCTCGCGCGCCCGGGAGCCTGCGACATAGAGCACGCTGCGAAGTTTCTTCAGTTCGCGTTCGAGGTCGTCGCCCTTCTTGCGTGCAATATACGCGGGTGGGAAGTCGTCTTCCCCCAACCTCGCCAAGACCACACCGCGATACTCCAGGCCTTTGGCCCGGTGCATCGTCATCACCCGGACGGTATCTCCCAGTTTCTCCTCGGCCGTGTTCGAGCCGACTGCCGTCGCTTTGATCCCGTCGGCGGCCAATGCATGCACGATGTCGTCGACATGGCGCTTCTCGTAGGTGAAGACTGCGATGTCGGAGGCTCCCAAGCCGTCGTCTTCCCACTTCCGGATGAACGCTGCGATTCCCAAATTCTCGGCAGTGACGTTGCTGAACCCGGCGATCTCAGGCGCAGGACCTCCGAAGACCGATCGAGAGCCCTGGAGGTTCTCGGAGTCGACGTCGAGATCGTCGACGTCAGGATCGGCCACCTGAAGGGTCCACCACAGGATCTCGCGACTGGTGCGGTAGTTGATGGTCAGTCGACGTGAGCGTCCACGCGTCTCAATTCCGTAGCGCGACAACGGAGCCGGGCGACCGTAGATCCGTTGGTGAGCGTCACCGACGATGAAGAGGTCGTCGGTGTCGGGCTTGACCAGTGCGCGCACCATCTTCCAGTGGGCGGGATGCAGATCCTGGGCCTCGTCGATGATGGCAAATCGGTACCCGAACTTGTCACGCAGCTTGGGATCGGCAGTGAGCACTGATGCAGCGCGCGCGGCGAGTTCGGTGAAGGTGATCAACCCGTCAGCGCGCATCAGGCGTTGGAAATGCTCGATCACTTTCCACACGTCGGCACGTTGGGGACGAGAGAGTCGTTGGGAGCGGCCACTCCGGGCCACCCGGAGATATGCGGTCTCATTCTCGATCGAGTTCCCCAACACCACCAGGGACCACTCATCGGAGAGGAATGCCGGCTCCCAGCCCTCGTTGGACTGCTGCGCGGCGACCGACCACAGCTGGGTGACCCGTGAATCGCCGTCGTGGACCAACGTCGAGGAGGTGACCAGAGCGCGACCAGTGTCGGTGGACGCGACCACCTTGCGTGCGAGTGCGTCGACGTTCAGGACCTCCACCCGTTGGGTGATCTCCTTGCCGGCGAGTTCGACGAGCTGCGCCTCGATGGCGCGCACCAGGTTTCGCGTATAGGTGGTCAACAACACCTTGGCGCCGCTGTTCTCCTCGCCCAGCCGGTGAGCGAGGTGACGGGCGCGATGCAGCGCAGTGACTGTCTTCCCGGTGCCGGCGCCGCCGGTGACCCGGAAGGGACCGTTCCACCCATCGTGGGTCGCGAGCTTGCGTTGCAACGGGTGCAGCCACACACGCCATTTGGCGAAGTCACCTTCGAGTACCGCCCGGAGCTCGGCCTCGTTCTCGCCGGCAGCAGCGGTGAAGTTGAGCTGGGAGATGGGGCGCTTGAGTGCCTTCTGGATGTCGTCGGGGTCGACGGGGCCAGGTTCATCGATCGCGTAGGAACTCCATACTTCATCGGGACTCTTCCCGAATGCGAGATCGAGCACCGCGTTGGCCTGGGTATTGGGCAATGCTTCGGCGATTGCGAGAAACGCCTTCTCACCCACCACCTTGGTCAACTTCTCGGCGAGGTCCGCCTCGACTCCGAAACGTTCGAGGTCGATCGGCTTGACCGTTGAGGGCATGAAAGGAGCGTCGGAGCCCGTTGCGGGAGCCTGGGCCTTACCAATCGCCTCCTCGAGTGCCACATGGTCGAACAGCTCTGCAGCTCCGGTCTTCTTGTTGACCTGCAGGGTGACCTTGCCGGCGAAGTCGTAAGCGTCGTCGTGGGTCAGGACCGAGATGAGGTACAGCGACGAATCGCCGCCGGGGTCCACGAGAACCGCTCGGTAGTTGTCGTTGACGCGGGCTGTTCGAATGTACTTGTTGGCGGCCCCTTTGGGCTTCTTGAAGTCCAGTCCGGTGGCGTCCGGGTCTTGTTGGAGCTTCACCATGAAGTTGAGAACTTTGCCCTTGATGCTTCCATCGAGTTTGTCGTAGGAATCCTGGAACATCTCGTGCATCTGCACGTATCTCGTCATCACTGTCCTCCTGCCACCGCACCGACAACATCGTCCACCACACTGCCGTCGGGCCAGTTCGTCATGCGGAACACACGCCAACCGTTTTCCTCGAGCCACCTATCCCGGTCGTCGACGTTATCCGTCACGACCGCGATCCGTGGTTCGTCCCAGCCGAGTTCCACCTGCCAGATGGATTGGTCGGGGCCGAGCTCCATCCCGACCTCGGGGATGGCGGCCCCGGAATTCGCGAGACTTTCTACCAGGTCGGCCACAGCTGGGTCGGCGTACTCGTGAACGATCTTCCATTCCCCCGGGAGCGGAGTGACAATATCGGTTCGATCTGCCGATGTAGTGGCCAGCGGCAGAGACATTGCCAGAAAATCTGGAAGTGATCGTGTCGTCCAGATGGCGGCCATCCGCTGGGGCAGCAAGTCACCGAAGTGTGGAAGTGATACGAACTGAAGCAGATTCGCCCATCGGAGCCAGGCTCGCCATTGATTGTCGTGCATCTTCCCGCCGACGGCCTCGTCCGAGTCATCGAGGAGCGTGAAGACCCCGAGCGTGGATTCGAAATTCTCGGGATCGGCGCAGATCAGGATGGGCAGGCCACTCAGGCCGTGTCGCGGGACCACCATGATGGTCCCAGAAGCGTCAGGATGCGTGGATGTACCGGCTGCGACATCGACGAGGATCTTCGCGAGTTGCCCCGGCCCGGTAAAGATCGGCTCGCCGGAGCCGTGTTTGTCCGACGGGTTCACCAGTGCCAACGCGGTCGCCGTGGCGCCATCGCCCCAGACGTCGGCGTCGGGATCGGCGAGGTACTCGATGAGCAGCTCGATCGGGTTGTCCCACAGGTACTTGATCCGCGGGTCGGAAACCTGATCGGCGGCAGCGTTCTTGACGTGCTGGTGGACGATGTCCTGCGACCGATTCTTGGCGTTGCCGGTTTCGAGTGCGGTGACGTCGTCCCACGCGATCGACCAGACGCGAGTGTCGTCGCGTCGGAGCGCGTCGCGTTTACGGGCATCATCCGCGGTGCGATTGTGCTCGACGCTCGCGTGAAACTGTTTGCCGTCGAGGTAAATCGCGACGTCGGCGGTCTGGGCGTCGACCCTGGTGAGCAAGAAATCCGGCTCGGTGGCGACACCGGCGGCGACCACCTGGACTAGCGGCCGCATACGCCACCGTCGGGGTTGCTGGTCGGGACCGGGTATGCGGATGTCGAGTTCTTCGCCGTTGGTACCCATCGAGATCTCATACGACGCACCCGAACGGCTCTCGAGCAGATGCTTCAACAGTTCCCGGAACCGGATCTCCAGCTCGCTGAGTTGAACGGCACCGATGTCGATCCCGGTGACTGTCCCTATCCGCTCGACCTGCCATTCGCCGAGAAAGTCCTCGAGAAGCCTGAGGGCGGATTCACGTGAAGCGTGGGTCATGTCTCGTGCTGGCAGAACTCCGTACAGGCATCGGTGGCAGGCGCGGAGTTCTTCAGTACGACAAGGGCATTCGGCGAGCGCATCCCGGGCGAGGGTGAGGATGTGGCGCATGCGGTCGGGTTCGCCGAATCGGTCAAGGTATCCGGTGCCGCCCGGCACGGTGTCGTGCAGGACCAGGAAGCGGCGGGTGACTCCCTCGTTGTCGGTCATGCTGGACGCCACCACCGAGAGATGCTGAGGGTCGCCGCCGAAGTCCTTGCGCAGTCCGAGGAGCAGCGCGCCCTTGAAGGAGGCCAGGGTGGTTTCGAAGTTCAGCAACGACACGGGGAGGAGGAGTCGAACCGCTTGGGTACGCAGTTCGTGAGAGAGCAGGAGCCGCGTCCATGTCTCGGTGCCGCCGCGCCGGGTGATGCAGTAGCCGCGGTGGCGGACATCTTCGGTTCGGGTAGAGCGTGATGCGACGACGCCGCAGTGTTGGCAGGTGGTGAAACCGGGTGCGTTGCGTTCGTCGCCGGCGATGGTGAGGGTCTCACCGGGAGCGTCGCCGTATCCGGTGTTGATGGTTCGGATGGTGGCCGTTCGTGCGTATTCGGCACCGAAGATGGCGTCGGTGAGTCGCCAGGCCTGCGCGATGTCGTGGGGTTCGATGTCGACGCCGGTGACGGTTCCGAAGAATGTTCGGGTGCGGTCCTCGGTTTCGTCGTCGATGAGGACATCGTCGAGGCGGTGGACCGCCGACACCTTACGTAGTTCGAGGACGTTGTGCACCGCGCCGGAGTCGGCGACCGCCCCGGAGTGACACCGGGGACACATCTGCACGACCTCGGGTGTGGTTGTACCCCAACCACAGTCCGGGCACAGACGGGTTCGGCGCCAGTGGGGTTTGGTCGACGGTCCGATGTCCATGGCGTCGATCTCGACGCGCTTGCCACCCGCGTAGAAGTAGGCGCCGGGTGCGAGTTCGGTGAGGGCGGTGGCGCTGCCTCGCTCATAGGTGAGATCGAGTGCTTCGGTTTGGGCTTGGCCGCCGGGGGTACCGGTGGTCCACCACAGATGGATGTCGAGGGTGGTCGCGTCGTCGAGGAGGTTGTAGTTCGGAAGGAGCCCGACACCGGACAGTCCGGTGAGGGTTTCGATGCTGCCGCGGTCGTAGAGTTGTTCACTGAGTGCTCTGAATTCGCCGGCGCAGCGTTTGTGGTCTTCCTTCTGGGCGTCGTCGAGGTGTCCGTGTTTGTCCAGTGCCGCAATGGTTTCCGATAGTCCGCTCATGCGGGTGCGGATTTCGTCGGTGTCGGAGATCCAGCGGGCGGCGGTCTCGGCGGCGAGGTTGCGCATTCCTCCTGCGGCGAAGTCCCGCAGATGTAGGCGGGCGTCGTCGGAGATGTTGTCGCCGAAGAGTGCGGAGAATTCGGCGGTCAGGGTGTCGGCGTGATTGACGCAGGTATCGACCACCGAACGCAGCCAGTGCCCCTCGTCCATGCCGTGGTCGAGGCATTCGGTGAGCTTGGTGGGCATGGGTGTTGTGATCGGAAGGTGTTCTCCGGCAATCTTGTCCAGGCAGAAGGCGAGGTACTGGCGTTGCAGGAGTTCGGTGGCCTCCAGGTACGCCCCTGGCGGCATGACCTCTCCGGCGATGAGGTTCTCGGGTTGTGCGAAGTAGTAGAGGTCGCGCGGCGAGGTGGGTACCGCGGCGAGGACGAAGGCGTTGCCGGTGGATCGTCCGGCTCGTCCGACTCGCTGAAGGTAGTTGGCCGTCGACCGGGGCAGGGAGGCCAGTGCGACGGTGCTGAGATCACCGATATCGATGCCGAGTTCCAGGGTGGGGGTGCAGGCCAGGATGTTGGGGTCCGATGCGGAACCGCCGACCTTGAACCGGGTTTCGACCTCTTCGCGTTCCGCGCGCGCGAGGAGGCCGGTGTGTTCGGCGCTGACGATGCGGCGGATGCGGCCGCTGCGGTACATGCTCCGGTAGAAGTTCGACTCCTCCACCGCATCGGGTTCGAGTCGGCCGGTGCATCGCATCCGGGGGCAGGGCGCTCCGTGCCAGAGGTCGAGTCGGTTCCCTGCGGCGGGTTGGACGTGATTACACGTCGGGCATTCCAGGCGGACGATGTCGGATGGGTCGAGGATCACCGCTTGTGGTGTGAGGCCGTAGAGCTGTGATCCCTTCTCGCCGGATCTGCGGGCCAGGGGCCCGGTATCACTTGCCAGCTGGTCGACGACCCCGAGCAGGAGTGCTCTCGCCTCCCCGCTGGTGACGCCAAGGCAGCGTTTGGTCCAGTCGGTGAGCCACGATTCACCACGCGGGCTCAGCGATTGGAAGTCGGTGTCTCCGGCGGGCCCGGTGGTGTAGAAGGACGGGGCCGGTCGTCCGCGCGGGAACTTGGGCATGCCGTCGGTGCTTCCACCCCAGATGGACCACCGTTTTCCTTCCTCCTTGAGGTAGGTCGCGAGCCAGGGGTGGATGATCCCGCCGCCGATGCGCAGGTGCTCGAGTACTCCGAACAGCCAAGGGCGATACACACTCTCTGCGAGGGGGCCGCCGAGGCTCAGTTGCGGCAGGTTTTCATGGATGTCGTGGCTGAGGCCTGCGTAGGAGTCCAGATCGACGTCGATGTCGACGGCGAGCGATGAGGTCAGTTCGAGAGTGCGGCCGGTTCGAGAGCCGAGGCCGGCTTCGAGGTGTGCCTGGAATGCGAGGCGGGTTGCCAGCAACGATCGGAGCGGTCCGTTGTCATGGTCAAGCCAGTCGGCGTCGTTGGTGAGTCGACGACTGAAGTCGGGTGGGGTGAGGGCATACAGTTCATCGATGGCCGTGGTGTCGCCCAACACTGCTCCGGCGTCGGCCAGGGACAACCGGTCGTCGCCGACGGCACGGAACAATGCCGAGCGGAAGTTGAAGGCGAAGGCGCGCCCATCGATGAATGCGGCGCGGTGGGCGGCGTCCTGTACGGAGTCGGTGAAGACGAGGGTTTTCTTCTCGTCGTCCGGGAGGACTTGCGAGCCGAATTCGGTGGTGAGACCGACGCTGAGGAGGGTGGCGACACTGGAGCCCATGTAGCGGACGGCGTTTCGGGCGCCACAGGATGGGCAGACCTCGTTGGCGGCGTCCTCGTCTGTCGCGGTGATGTGGACCGCGATGGTGCCGGTTCCGGGTGCGGCGTGGAGTTCGAGGGTTTCGGGGTCGAGGTGGCGCACGCCTTCTTCGTCGGCAGTGGCGGCGAGCAGTGTGCGTGTCTTGGCGCGGCTGCTTGAGCGGGCGCTGTTGCGCCAGATGGCAGACGTCTCGCCTGCGAGGTTGTCGCCGAGTTCGGTGGTGGCGGCCATCCAGCCGGCTCGCCCACACACGCGGCAGTATGTGGCGGGCAGGAGTCGCTGTCCTTCGACGGGCCTGTCGTGCCACCAGCGGAATTCGGGCCTTGGGCCGACTGCGCGCATCATTCGGCTGAGTTCACGCACCCACGTTTGCACCTGGACGTTCACGAGTGGTCGTAGCGCTCCGGTGTTGTCGGAGGTGCGTGCGATGGAGATGAGGGCAAGGAACCGGAGGAGTGCGGTCTGGGCTTCTCCGGGATTGGTTGAGTTGTGGACGCCCCACGGCAGGATGCCTGCTTGCGCGACGCCGTTCACCGCGTCGGCAACGGTCATGGGGGCGTCACCGAGGACGTCGATGACGACGCGGGTGAGGAAGTGGCTGCGGAGGGCATCACCTATCGCGACCGGATCGCTCAGATCCGTAGATTGTGCTGCGGCAGAGCCAAGGATCGCCTCTGCGAGCGGCATCCAGGTGGTTGGGTCGTCGCTGACCGGGGCCGGGACCGCGAGGATGTCCTCGACGGACGGGATGTCGAGGGTGAAGTCGACCTCTTGGACAACGTCGGTCGCGCCGAGGGACGTCTCGCCTACGAGGGAGTCGGGACCGAACGTGGTGCCGAACACGGTTTCGGCGAAGGTCCGGAGGGCGACACTCTGGGTTCCGCCTCCCAGGGTCGCGGATGTCGCGACGGGTGTGATCCGGCCAAGTGGGCCGCCTGCGCCGGCCACGCCCACCTTGGCCCCGAGGCGGCGGATGAGCATGGCGACGTCGGTGCCCTGAGCACCGTCGTAGGTGTGGAATTCGTCGAGGACGAGGTACTGCAGGCTGAGAGCCGCGTTGGCCCACAGACTCGAATCTGCCCGGCGCAACAGAAGCAGATCCAGCATGCGGTAGTTGGTGAGCAGGATGTCCGGCGGGTTCTCACGCAGGGTTTCGCGGTGGTCGACAAGGGCGTGGCGGCTCGGCTGTTTGCGTTTGCCGCTACCACCGATGTAGACACCCGCCGTCACGTCCGCCAGGCGATCATCGTCGTGGATGTACTGTGCCAGACGGCGGGCTTGGTCGGTGACGAGGGCGTTCATCGGGTACAGGATGATGGCCTTGATGCCCTTGTCGCCGCGTGCCGCGGCGCGGCGGCAGTGGTCCAGGAGTGGGACGAGGAAGGACTCGGTCTTTCCCGATCCTGTGCCGGTGGTGACGATGGTCGGTTGCGCCGCAGTGCCATTCGTCGACAGCCGTCGAAAGGCTTCCGCCTGATGCTGGAAGGGTCGAAAGCCTCGTGGCATCCACTCCAGTGGTGAGACCCATCCGGTTCCGACGGGCTGATAAGGCGTACGGATCTTGAGGTAGGGACCGCGGAAGATCCCAGTCTGCGAATCGGCCAGGAACGTACGAAGCGCCTGTTGCGCTTCGGGATCCGAGAGCGCGAACGTCGTCGAGAGGTACTCGACAATCGAGTCCTGGGTCTCCAACGCAAGCAGCGATGGGAGGCTCGGATTCGGTGCGGTCATTCGCCGGTGGCCAATCGCTGTTCGAAGTCGGCATACGCGGCGCGCATCTCGGCTTCACGGTCCGGCTTGTAAAACCACGGTTCTTCGTGGTCGTCATCGGGCGCGAACGGCGTGTATCGCTCGAGCAGGTCGCCGCACTCCTCGCCGTTCATCCATGCCTGGAGCAGCTTGTAGTCGTCCTTCTGTTGGTGAACTCCTTGTGCGTGGTGGTCTTTCGCGATCTTGCGCCCGTTCCAGTCGAAGTACATCTCGTACTCGTATTTGCGAAGCACCGGGAATTGCGCGCGGAACATCAACGCAAGGTGTTCAGCGGTCACACCCAGCATCAGCGCCGACAGTGCATCGATCTCGACGAGCGCTGCGCGACGCTCGAAGTCGGTGCGGAGTGGAGTCTTCATCGTCCACTTGCGTGCGCTCACTCCGAGTGGGTCCAACAGTGAGCCGAATGATGCGGTCCACGAATCGTTGGTAAATTCCTTCTCGTACAGAGCATCCCAGAGTTCTGCGTAGTCGCGCGTCAGGCAATTCAGGCGCAGCGTGCGAAGGAGGAGTTGTTGGGCTGCTGGGTGATCAACTGGGGCAGGGAACCGGTCGACGACTTCTGTCTGCACATGCGGGCGGCCGCTGACCTTTACCAGGTAGTCGTACGGAAGTGACGCCCACAATCCCGCAACAAGTGCGGTCTTGCGTACATCGGAGAGCCCGTCAGGGCTCGACAACTGTTTACATGTGCCACACCCGGTCTGACAAGGGCTGCGTGCAGTGATCTCTCCAACCCCGGTTGGGTCATATTCCTCCACGCCACCCGCCAGAAGTCCGTCGCGGGCCGATCCCCCCACTGCGGGATGCCGGCGTCATAGGTGTCGCGGTCGCAGGCGCGCTGATAATTGGTTCGCGGGATCACCGATTCTGGGAGGGATTCGAGGTCGAAGAGTGTCCAGTCCTTGTTGGACTTGCAGGGGACATTAGGTTGGCGAACCAGCGGCGTCGCAGCGGTGAAATTGGGTCCTTGGTAAACGACCTCCGACCAGGACGCCGGAGTGGAAGTTCTCCATTCGATATATCCATCACGCTTGCCTTTGTCTTCGTCGAAACACCGCGTCCACCTATATCCAAGGTCAGCCATTCTGCGGTCCTGCAGCGCCAGCGTTCTCAACACGTCGATATGGTGCCGGGTCAGCGGCCGTAATAGCCGAGCCTCCACCGCCGTGGTCCCGGGAGGATCGAAGAGATTGGCCCACTCACGTAGAACACGCTCATCCACGATGCTCACACGTGATGGGTGGGGCCGCAAATCCCATCCTCCCCAAGCGAACTGAGTTCCAGGAATCTCGCCCACTCCATCTTGCGCGGCAAGCGATGCGTTAACCGTCGATGGATCCTGAATAGTACACATGTTTAAGAATCGAACGGGTCCATCTGCGCCGTATATTGAAATACCGAAGGATATGTTATTGTCGACGTCTTCAAAAAGAAGCAGGTTATTCCCAAACTGCCAGTGGCGCCGCAACCGATGGTAGGTCGACCGCCGAAGAGGAGCAGCCTTTGGATCAGTGAAATGTGTCTCGGGGTGAATGAGTCCGGCCACGCTACGCCCACCGGAGTTCCTCCATACACGTTCCATGAAATTGGTGTACAGATTGGTCTGAACGCCCGCGAGAACAGGGTGTTCAACTGTGGATCCAAGCGATTCTGCCATTCCAGCCCAGGCAGCTAGGTCCGCAATATAGCTGCTAGCCGCGTTCGGCTCAGCCAGTACTCGTGCGCGTCGCTCGCTAAAAGACCTCGCTGGGATCTTTTCTTGCAGGAGAAAGTAAGGGTCTATTTCCGCCAGTGTTACGTCATCGAGCCATTTCGGCCGTACCCACGGCGGATTACCTACCTGCAGATCGAACCCACCCCTATGAAAGATCTGAGCAAAGTCCAACTCCCAGTGGAAGAATCCCTGATCTTGCGCGATCCCACGCGCCGTTCCCAGCCACTGATGGCGGAACACCACATCGAGGATGGATCGCATGCCGGAAAACTCTCGATCCCGCTCGTCGATCTTCGCAAGTTGCTTGTACCCCTCGGCGAGATCTTGGAATGAGCCCTGGTCCTTGTCGACCTTCTTGATTCCGGCGGCTCCCAGCAGCTCTTCGAGCGTCACAATCCACTCATCGAGATCCGGCGGGCCAGGATGACCTTGCTCGTCGCCGGTGCCCGATCCAGTCAGCGGCCAGAACCACAATGCGCACCACGCATCCATGGCCAGACGCAGCCGCTCGTACGGACCTTCTGGGTTGTGTAGATCTTCCTCTACCTTCTCCCGAGAAACCGCGTCCTCAGTCGTTGGAATCTCGGCTCCCCAGACATCGATATGCCGGGAGATCTGTTCCTCGCTGATCTCCATACGGCGTAGCACCAACGTCCACAATCGTTCCACACGCGTCGCCAACGCGCGGAGACGATCTGCTTGCTTCTGGCTCGGCTTCTTGGTGACGCTCTTGCGCCATTCACGAAGTGCCGCCGCAGCTTCCGGTGCCAACTCCTTGGCCTGCTTGGCATCCGCGACTGCGGCCCAACCCTCGGCGGGAAGTAGGAAGTGGTGGATCTCGCCGTCGCCGATCGCGCCCTCTGACAGCGGCCGGTCGACGGGTGGGGTCTTAAGCCAGCTCTTCTTGGCGCGACCGAGTGCGGAAAGATCGTATGTGGCGCGCCGCGCACCGATAAGGGAGTTACCGCGTCGGAGGTGCAGACCGAACCACGGTGCCTGCAGTCCGCTGTGCATCACGTTGAGCCACAACGAGACCTCGGCGAGCTCGACGGCAGTGGAGTTGAGGTCGACACCGTAAGCACGGTGCAGCGCCAGGTATGCCTTGACCTTCTGGAGTTCCTCGGTGTACTTCTCCGGCTTGATCGGCTCTTCGAGTTCGTCCTGCCTGCGCTTCAAGTACTCCGCGGCCAACTGGTTGATGGCCTCGTTGAGGAACGCACCGCTGCCCAGCGCCGGCTCACAGATGCGGTATTCGAGGATGTCCTGCGCGCACGTGTCGTCAGTGATCAGTTCGGCCAGAGCGTGTTTGACGACGCACTTGGTCAACACCTCGGGGGTGTAGTACGAGGCGCTTCGCTGGCGGTCCCGGCCCGAAAGGCGATAAACGAAGCTGCCCTTGGCGTGGCGGACGATGTCCCTGCGGCCGGTGAGCCGGTCCTCGCGCCAGACGATGTCTTTCTCGTCGTAGTCGCCGGACTTGCTGGAGGGAACCAGCCATGATCCCTTGTCGGCGTTGCCGTCTTTGGCCACCTCCACCATGTCGTCGGCGGCGATCAGTCCGCTATAGGACATCAGTCCCTCATACACAGCACCGAGCTGGTTGATACCCAGCTGCGCGTAGGAGATGTAACCACGCTGAGAACCCTTGCGCTTGGACGGCTTAGAGAGCAGCAGAAGGTTCAAGACCTCCTGCAGCACACGGTTACTGATCCGCATGCCCTCGCCGTCGACGAGCGGTGTCTTCGCAGGGTCGAACAGGTCGGAGCGTAGGGGCTCGAAGACGAGGCCGTCAGTGTCGCGTCCACCACGGTTGTGGCCGGTGTTGACGAGCCTGAACAGCAGGTCGAGGGAGTCATGGAGATGGTGTCCGTCGGCGGAGCGTCCGGTGAGCGGGACCTGGACGAGTTCACGCAGCCGATCCAGTCCGTAGCCGGATTCGTATTCAGGTGTTCCGACCGGGAGCACTCCGAGTTCGGGTCGTGCCTCGGCGAAGAGGAGGAACAGGATTCGGTAGAGGAACCGCAGCGACTGCGTCGTGAGATCTCGCGGTAGTTCCGGGATACCTTCGACAGCGAGGCCCTTTTCGCGGCGCCGCGTGAGCACTTCGTTGGCGATCTTCTCGATCGAGATTCTGAGGCCTTCGCGGAGGTCTTCGCTGACGCCCACGGCGTGCTTTTCGGAGCTCTCGGTATAGCGGTCGAGTTCAGCCTTGCCGTCATCTTCATCGGGTAGAAGAGCATTGGCCGACCACAGGCCGGCATGCCAGGACAACTCGCCATTGGCCTTGTCGTCACGCCGGTCCAGGGCGGTGGCAACATCGAAGGCCAGGTAACGGCCCTCTGACCATCGGGCGACATCGGTGAGGAGCACCACGCTCCCTGCGACCACCATCAGGTATCGGGGCGCGTCGTCGCTGACAAAGACCTGTGTGATCGCTTCGCTGACCCCGCACAGGGGTTGGAGTTTCTCGCTGCTCTGGTGGATGGTCAGGGGTTCCACCAGTTCGGCGCCGCCACCGAACAGGGCGTCGGCGTTGTCGACGGGGTATGCCTGCAGGA
>NZ_LZMO01000042.1:0-39884 GCF_001665715.1 Gordonia sp. 852002-10350_SCH5691597 | reverse complement strand
GAGCTCATAGCGGGTGACCACCGCGCGTCGCGCCGAGAGCACGCCGGCCGACTCCGAATACCCCTGCGAGTACGGCAGCGCGTGGATCATGTCGCGCATGATCACGTCTGGGGCCTCGAAGCCGAACAGGGCCGGGTTGCCGATGTTCAGCTTCATGATCCGATGGCCCTCGGCCTCGAGTCGCGCCGCATGCGCGTGCACCGGCCCACGGATCTCGTAGCAGACGTTCTGCAGCTTCTCGGACTGCTCCAACGGCTTGAGGTTCTGGTTCAGGTGCGATACATACGGCCTACTCACGGGTTCAATTGTCTCAGCCGCAGGCAAATCGATTTTTTCGGGCCGTCGGAAATGCAGAAACACGCGCCTGCGACACCTGCGAGGAAAACTTCACTCGCAGGTGTCAGAAACGCGTGTTTCTGACGGGCGGTCGATCAGCGCTGGCCGGGTCGCTTCTTGCCCGCGGCCATGCCGAAGCCCTTGGCCTTCGACGCCCCGGTCTCGGCGATCGTGCGGCCGTCATCGGCTGCACCGGTTTCTGCTGTGCCGGTTTCTGCTGTGTCGGTTACTGCTGTGCCGATCTCGGAGGCGCTGCCGTTCGACGACGCTGACTCGCCCTCGGTCGCGGTGTCCGTGGACGCCTCGGCCGACTCTGCCGGTGCAGCGGCTTCCGGCTCAGGAGTCGAAGCTGCGGGAGCTGCGGCCTTGGGCGCCGACGCCCCGCCCGGGCGCTTCTTGCCTGCGGCCATGCCAAAGCCCTTGGCCTTGGCGGGCTTCTCCTCCGTCACCGCTGCGGCCGAGGCCGTAGCAGTCGACGTCGTTGAGGCAGTCGTCTCTTCCGGAGCGCTGGCCTCGCCACCGGTCTCGGGCTGTGCCGGAGCGGATTCCGCCGCCGTGCTCTCCGCCGGAGCGGACTCAGCTGCCGCAGGTGCCGACGCCTCTGCAGTCGGGGCGGCAGGACTCGCAGCCCCCGATCCGGCGCCTCCCGGCCGCTTCTTGCCCGCGGCCATGCCGAAGCCCTTGGCCTTGGCGGGCTTGTCCTCGGTCACTGCGGCTGCGGAAGTGCTTGCAGCCGTGGCTGATTCGGTGTCGGCGGTCGGAGCGGCGTCGGGTGCGGATTCGGTCTCCGCCACCTTGTTCTCCGCGGCGGCCGTGACGCCCGCGTCGGCTGCGGCCGCATTAGCGGTGCTCGCTGCGCCGGGCTTCTTGGCCCCGGGGCGCTTGCCCGCAGCCATGCCGAATCCCTTGGCCTTGGCCGGTTTCGGTGCATCGGCCGTGGCGCTTGCCGCACCTGCATCACTCGCTGCTGCGGTATCACTTGCCGCGTCTTCGACCGCCGCCGACGACTCGGCCTGCGCAGGAGCGGGCTGCGCGGACGCCGGCTTGGCCGCCGCGCCCGGCTTCTTCATGCCGCCCTTCATGCCGAAGCCCTTGGAGGCAGGCTTCTTTTCGGTCGTCTCCGCCGATGCGGCAGGTGCCGACGCTGTCTCGGTCGACGCTGCAGGAGCCTTGGTCGCTGCGCTGCCGGCGCCGGGCTTCTTGCCGCCCTTCATCCCCAACCCGACCTTGGGCTTGGGCTTGGCGTCGGTAGCAGCGCCCGCGGCGGCTGCGGCGGGAGCGGCGGCAGCCACCTTCTCGGGCTCGGGTTCCGGCTCGGGCGCGGGCTTGGAGACCGGTCCGAGGAAACGTCCGCCCCGCTTGACCTCTGGCAGACCACGCTTGACCGAATCGAGCAGCATCTGCGAGACGTCGACGACCTCGATCTTGCCTTCGTTCTCGGTGCCGGACGTCCGTGCGGTCACGCCGTCGGTCAGCATCACGCGGCAGAACGGGCAGCCCGTCGCGATCTTCTGCGGTGCCTCGTCGTTGCTGCCACCTGCACCCTTCGCGGATGCCAGGGTGTCGAGAGCCTCGTCGACGCGGTCGATGTTGATCCGCTTGCCGATCTGCTCTTCCATCCACATGCGCGCACCACCGGCGCCACAGCACATGGACCGTTCGCCATGGCGAGGCATCTCGCGCAGCGTCGAACCGGATGCTTCCATCAGCTCGCGTGGAGCGTCGTAGACCTTGTTGTGGCGTCCCAGGTAGCAGGGGTCGTGGTAGGTGACGCCCTCGCCCATCGGTGCCACCGGCACCAGGCGCTTCTCCCGCACCAGGCGGTTGAGGAGCTGCGTGTGGTGCACCACCTCGTACTTCGCGCCGAGCTGCGGGTACTCGTTCGACAGCGTGTTGAAGCAGTGCGCACAGGTCACGACGACCTTCTTGCGCTGCGTCGGCGCCGTCTCGAAAACCCCGTTGATGGTCTCGATGTTCTGCTGCGCCAGCATCTGGAACAGGAACTCGTTGCCTGCACGTCGTGCCGAATCGCCGGTACAGGTCTCGCCCTCGCCGAGAACCATGAAGTTCACCGCGGCGATGTCGAGGAGCTCGGCGACCGCCTTGGTGGTCTTCTTCGCGCGATCCTCGTATGCGCCTGCGCAACCGACCCAGAAGAGGTACTCGAAACCCTCGAACGATTCGACGTCGGCACCGAAGACCGGGATCTCGATGTCCATCTCGTCGATCCAGTTGGTGCGAGCCGACGCGTTCTGCCCCCAGGGGTTGCCCTTGTTCTCGAGGTTCTTGAACATCCCGGCGAGTTCGGTCGGGAAGTCGGATTCGATCAGCACCTGGTAGCGACGCATGTCGATGATGTGGTCGACGTGTTCGATGTCGACGGGGCACTGCTCGACGCACGCACCGCACGTGGTGCAGCTCCACAGGGTTTCGGTGTCGATGACCGCACCGAGCTGCTCGGGGTCGAATGCGCCGTCCTCGTCGACGATGCCCTCGCCGCCGCCCATGAGCCCCTTGGACTCGCCGACCAGCTTGCGAGACGCCTCGGCACGCGCCGACTCGGGGATCTTTGCCAGCTTGGCCTCGTCGACGTTGCCGTCGGCGTCGACCAGCCCGACCTCGTCGCCGCCCATGTCCTTGCGTCCGCCTGCGATCAGGTACGGCGCCTTTGCCTGTGCGTGATCGCGCAGCGACATGATCAGCAGCTTGGGGCTCAGCGGTTTACCGGTGTTCCACGCCGGGCACTGGCTCTGGCAGCGACCACACTCGGTACACGTCGTGAAGTCAAGCCAGCCCTTCCACGAGAAGTCCTCGACCTTGCCTGCACCGAACGCGTCGACGTCGGGGTCGGCGGTCTCCATGTCAAGGACCTTGCCCTGGCTCATCATCGGCTTGGCAGCACCGAGTGCGACGCCGCCGTCCTGCTCACGCTTGAGATAGATGTTGAAGAATGCCGCGAAGCGGTGCCACGCGACGCCCCAGTCGATGTTCGCGCCGACGACTGCCAACCAGATCATGCCGCTCATCAGCTTGACGACAGCGGCCGCGGTGACCCAGTAGACCGACGAACCCTCGAAGAGCTGCGCGAAGTAGTGCGTGAAGAACGACGTCCAGATGGGCGGGTCCTCGATGCCCGACGAGATCTTGAACGTCTTCACGAAGATCATGCCGAGGCCCTCGATCAGGACCACGAGCTCGACGAAGTATGCGGCGCCGAAGCGTGAACCCGAGAAGCGGGACAGGCGCTTGGGCATCCGCGGGTGGTTGAGCTGGCGAATGATGATCAGCGCCATGATGCCGATCACGGTGCCGAGGCCGAGCACCTCGTCGGCGAAGATGTAGACGTTCCACGCGCCGATCACCGGCCAGTGGAATTCGGGGTCGAAGATCTGGCCGTATGCCTCGAACCAGAAGATCGCACCGATCAGGAAGCCGAACATCACCAGCCAGTGCGCCCAGCCGACGGTCCGGAACTTCACCATGCGCGTGTGGCCGACGAACTCCTTGAGCATCGTCCACAGTCGTGGACCGACAGGCCAGTAGCGGGTGCTGTCGACCTTCTGGCCCTGGGCGATCGCGCGCACCATGGTCCACACGCCGCGTAGGAAGCTGGCCCAACAGAACAAGCTGATGACCGCGGCAATAGTGCCGATGGTGATCGTCGTGGCATTCACGGCGTCCCGGCCCCTCTCATATTGATCATCGACCTAGCCGCGCAGGGCTGACGTGCGCGGGGTCGGACGTCTACTACAGGTAACCGTAATTCTTCTCCGGTTCTTCGCGCTGCCAAGGTTGCCCTTACCTGGAGCAGGTACCAGGCGTTGCGATATAGGAATGATACTCACGAGTAACTGACTATCCAGTCAGTTCCGGGGTGATGTGAGCCTCCCCTGTTGTCCCGACGGTGCGATTTCGCTCGATCGGGCGACTCGCTGCGCGGTACCGCAAATAGAGTGACTCGGGCCACATATCTCTCAGAAAGCGGTGTGCGTCTCGATGGAAAGCAGAATTCAAGTCCATTAAAAAGGGGACCCGAAGCATTTCGTGCGACACACGAATTTTAGTAATCAGGTAAAGAAGTTAAGCACGTACACCAGACGGAGTACGGCGGGTTGCGGGTGTCGGTCAACTGGGCAAGAATCGTGGATGAGCTGCGACGAGGCGGGTCGATGTTGTGGGGGATCGATGCCAACTCGGAGGTGGGGACCGTGGGGCCAGCGCGGCTGTTTGTCGTCAGAATCATTGCCGTTCTTGTGGTTTCTTTCGGCTGTGCCTATATATTCTGGCGATGGAGCGACACTATTGCGTGGTCCGCATGGTGGATTGCTATTCCATTAGTTATTGCGGAAACGTACTCGCTTTCTGAGTCTATTCTTTTCGCATTTATGATGTGGAATGCGCGCGAGCGGCCGGTTCCGCCTGCGGCGCGACCGGGCCTAACCGTGGATGTATTCATCACCACTTACAACGAGCCCCTTGAGCTTGTGGTCCGCACTGCGATCGGCGCGCGGGAGGTGAGATACCCCCACAACACCTGGATCCTGGACGACGGTGATCGCGAGGAGTTCCGGGCAGCGGCTGCCGCGCTGGGCGTCGGATACCTCACACGAGGCGAGGAGTGGAACGGGCGTCAGCGACATGCCAAGGCCGGCAACATCAACAATGCGTTGTTTCTGACCGACGCGGAGTTCGTGGCGATCCTCGACGCCGACCAGGTCCCCAAGCCGGAGTTCCTCGACGCCGTCCTCGGCTACTTCGACGACGATGCCGTGGCCTTCGTGCAGACGCCGCAGTACTTCTGGAATGTGCCAGAGTCCGATCCGCTTGGTAGTCAGGCCGAACTGTTCTATGGCCCCATCCAGCAGGGTAAGGACGGCTGGGGCGCTGCATTCTTTTGCGGGTCGAACGCCGTCCTGCGGCGCGAGGCTCTGATGGCGCTGGGCCTGCGGACATACTCGCGTGGCGCTGACCCTCAGGTCAGAAAGGCTATTCGCGACGAATGGGCGCGCCTCGAGGGCCTCATCAACGAAGTGGGGCATGGATCCGGACTGCGCATCCCGCTCGAGGATGCGCTCGACGTGGTGCGTCGCGCGCGACGCAGTTTGCGGCGTGGCGCACCGGTCGGCGAGGTCGCCTTCGAGCTGCGTGCCGGTATTCACGACGTCCTTGATTCACACCCGTGGCTACCGGAAGAGGTCGTCGACGAACTGCACAAGACAATGGACTTGGTGGAAGTGTCCCGAATCGACCAGGCATTGGCGATCCAGCCGATCAACACCGCCACGGTGACCGAGGACATGGCGACCGCGATGCACCTGCACGCCATGGGCTGGGAGAGCGTCTACCACCACGAGGTCTTGGTGGAAGGTCTCGCACCCGACGACCTCGCGACAATGCTCGGCCAGCGTCAGCGATGGGCCACCGGGTCGATGCAGGTCTTCTTCGCCGACAACCCACTCTTCCAATCCGGGCTGACGCTCGCGCAGCGGTTGATGTACCTGGCCACCATGACCTCGTACCTCAACGGGTTTGCGGCGGTGGTCTACATCGCCGCGCCGATCATCTACTTCACGCTCGGTGTGTTCCCCATGAACGCCTACCCCTTGGACTTCTTCGCCAGGTTCATCCCCTTCTTCGTCTGCTGTCAGTTGCTGTTCCAAGTGGCCGGGTACCGGTCCGGTGGCCTGTGGCGTGGGCAGCAGATGTCGTTCGCACTGTTCCCGATCTGGATATCGGCCACCCTCTCGGCCGCCGCGGCGGTCTTCTTCCGACGCCACATCTCCTTCTCGGTGACCTCGAAGGAGCAGGTCGACGCCCGGATCGACTACCGACCGATCATCCCGCAGGTCGTCGCCATGTGTGCACTCGTCGCGTCGTCTGTCGTCGGCATCCTGCGCTGGAGCCACGGCGACGCCGAGACATTCCCGACCTTCCTGTCGCTCGGATGGGTCGGACTGGATCTCCTCCTACTTTCGTCCGTGGTCCGTGCCGCCCACTATCGCCCGACGCCCACCGACCCGATCGACCAGTGTGTCGATGGTTCTGTGTTGACCAAAAGCCCTGCGTCACAACGTTCCACCTGACTGACGGCCTCCCAGCCCCCTGAATCCTGGAGAAAAACATGTCACTGGCCCACGAAGCATTCGCAGAGTTCGACGATCAAACCGCCGATGTCCGGGTGTCTGGCCGGCTCGACGTGAAGTCGCGTCTGGGTGACGACGTTGCCCGCGCATGTGCGGGCGGCGCCCGTCTGGTGCTGGTCGACGTCGGCAAGGTCACCACGGTGACACCGTCCGGGATGGCCGAACTCATGCACGCTGTACGTTGGGCACGGTCGCGACAGGCCGATTTGCGTATCTACGGAACATCGGTGGCGATACTGGATGCACTCGACGCACTCGATCTCAATAGGGTCATGGTCCTCTACACCGACCGTGCCGCAGCGGCTGACCGCGATCAGGGGCGAATCCAAACAGTGACGCGCAGTGCGCGATTCGCACGTCGTAGGCGCCTCTTCTCGGCCACTCGCGAGGTGCAGGATGCGTCGGAATCGACCAACAGCGGTCTGGAGGCAACGCTCCCTGAGTCATTTGAGATGGTGACGAACAACGGCGCGGATGACGCGGCTCGGTCCGATCAGTCCGCCGGGGTGGATGCCACGACGGGTTCATCCGACATCGCCGACGTCGCCGTGATCGGTGTGTGGGACGTGTCCTCGAGCGTCCACAACGATGTGGGCCAGCTGTGTGCGGACGGTGTCACGCTGGTGCTCGTCGACGTCAGCGGTGTCTCCCGTGTGACGCCGTCGGGTATGGCTGATCTCATGAATGCGGTTCGGTCGGCACGGAGGCACCGCGCGGATCTGCGGATCTTCGGGCATTCGCCCGCCGTCGCCGACGCGCTCGACGCACTCGGGTTGGGCGAAATACTAGTGCTCTACCCGGATAGAAACGCGGCGCTGATCCGTGAACGGCGCGTACTCGACGCTAGGTCGCGGGGACCGCGTTTAATGCGGACCGAAATGCGTCCTCGCTCTGTGGGGTCGAATTGAAGCGCCAGTCTCGCTCCTTGTTCGCCTGGAACCATACGAAGCCGTCGACGTTTGGCTCGCGACTGACGAGCGAGACAAAATCGTGGATCCATGTGGCTTTTCGTGCTGGATCTGTGTCTTCGGCGGATGCCACCTCGGTGACCAGGATGGGTTTGGCGCCGAGTCGGCGGAGGCTGACAAATGCATCCGAGAAGATGAATTCCGGTGAGGCCCAACCGTGTTTTCCATCGTTGCCCCAGTTGTAGCCATCGATCCCCAGGTAGTCGACCTCGCCGTCGCCGGGGTAGACGGCGTCGAACCCAGGGATGCCCGAAATCGCAGCCATCGGCGCCCAAACCATCGAGATATTGTGCGGATCAATCGAAGTCAGGATCGATCGGACGTGACGCCAGGCGTCGATGTAGGACTGTGGAGTGTTGCCGTTCACGTGCATACCCCACGGGTACCAGTCGCCGTTCATTTCGTGGGCGAACCGGACGATCACCGGCCGACCGAAATCCTTCAGGCCCCTCGCCCACCGTCGAAGGTCGGAATCGAACGCGCCGTTGGCAATCCGCGACAGTCGGTAGTCCGATTGGTTGACACCGCCCGACGGGTTCCACGGTTCGATGCTCACGATCGGAACAGCACCTGTCTCGGCGATTCTAGCCAGATCCGCGTTCGGTACGGGCTCGCTGAGTCCGCTGAAGGTGAGGATCAGATCCAGTGGACGATCGGCACGGGTCGTCACCCCGACCACCCCGGCGTCGGAGTCGACGTCGCTCCCCTTCAAGTCGGGAAGATAAGCGCCCCAACGAATGTGGTGCGGAGCTGTGGAGTCGCCACCGTTGCTGCAAGCACCGAGCGCGAGCACCAGGATGAATGCGACGAGCGGCATGGCGATACGCGCGACGTCGACATTCTCTGTCCGTGTACGTGGTCTCACAACAGGTCCGTTCCGTTCGGTAGCACTGGTGAGGAAAGTGTGGCATGACATGACCAGCCCGCCAATCGATAGCGAGACAACGCCTCCAGATGGCCTGGCGGAGCAGGGCTTCGCGGAGCGGTGGTCGCGGCGCCGTCGGCGACGCCCATCCGCACTGATCCCGATCATCGCCATGGTGATCGGTGTCGGGGCCGCGGGTGCCCTGTTCACGCACTACCTGCCCAAGCCGACACCGCCCTGCGCTGTCACTGACTTCCATCGGGCGGTCCCGGCCTCGGGAGTCCTGTTCGGCGTCAATCTCGACTGGCAGTCCGAAAGCCTCCGAGAACATCAAGACAACCTTGGACACGCCCCCGCGGTGGCTGTGCAGTTTTCCGACATCCCGTACAACAACGAGACCTGGTCACATACTGTCGCCGCCGCCGCGCAGGTGCGTGACGAACGCGGCATCATGGTGCTGACCCTGGAGCCTCATGCCGGATTGGCGGCGATCACTGAGGGTGTCGTCGGTCGTCTGGGTGACGACTTGCGCAAGCTGAACGATTCGGGTGTTCCCGTCGTACTTCGATTCGCACACGAGATGAACGGTTCCTGGTACGCGTGGGGTCAGCAACCCAGGGCATACGTCGAGACATTCCGTCGGGTGGCCGAGATGGTCCATCGCAAAGCGCCGGGGACGGCGATGATGTGGGCGCCGAATTACGGTGGCGGGTATCCATTCGAGGGCGGAAAGTACATGGCTCGTATCGGAACAGACAGCTTCCGGTTGACCGACACCAATAGGGACGGAAAACTCACCGCATCCGACGATGCATATGCGCCGTACTATCCGGGCGACGACGCGGTCGACTGGGTGGGGATCTCGTTGTACCACTGGGGAAATCGCCGTCCGTGGGGCAACAATGACGTAAGCGAACCCGGAAAGTTCGCCGCCATGCTGGAGGGTCGCTACAACGGAAGCGCGGGTCACGACCTCACCGTGCCGAACTTCTATCGGATCTACGGCACGGAGCATCACAAGCCGGTGGCGATTGTCGAGACCGCCGCGATCTACACCCCGTCGCGTGCGGCTCGGGGTGCCTCGGAGCTCGCGGTGAAGTCGACGTGGTGGCGGCAGGTCTTCGCCGCCGACATACCGTCGCGTTACCCGATGCTCAAGATGATCAACTGGTTCGAGTGGCGCAAGTACGAGATCGAGATCAAAGATGTCGTTGACTGGCGTGCTGCCGGTTCACCCGACACCAGGAGCGCATTCGTCAGCAGCCTGCCGACTTGGCTCGACTATGCCGACTCGGTGCACCCGTGCTGAAACACGTTGCACTGCAATCAATCCGATGTCGGGATCATGCGCCCACGTCCGCGACCTTCTCCAACTCCTCCAACGAGGTGTCGAGGTGGGTGAGCAGCCGCTGCAGGCTGGGCACCTCCTTGCGGGCGCCGGTCAGCCCGAAGTTGATGTGGTCGGCGGTGGTGGCGACGGTGATGTTGATCGCCTGCCCGCCCAGCGGAATCGATGCCGGATAGACACCGTCGAGTTTGGCCCCGTTCCAATACATATCGGTCTTCGGGCCGGGAACGTTGCTGATGATCAGGTTGAACTGCGGAGGCGTGTACCGCACGAATCCCGGCACGGTGGCGAGAGCCAGTGGCGCAAAGTTGGCCGCGCCCAACGCCATTGACTGCACAGGAGACAGGCTCCGCACCACTTCCTTGCTCTTGCGGGTCGACGCGATGATCGTGGCCAGGCGTCGTTCCGGATCCGGCTGGTCGGTAGCGAGATTCACCATGATCGCGGTGATGTTGTTGCCGTCGGCGTCGTTGTCGGTGTGCAGTGAGACCGGCATCGCAGCGATGAGTGGTGCGTCGGGAAGGGCGTCCTGGTCGATCAGGTAGGCGCGCATCGCGCCCGAGCACATCGCGACCATGACGTCATTGATGGTGATGTCCATTTCGTCGGCGATCGCGCGCAGACGGGTGAGCTCCCACCGCTGTGCGGCGAACCGCCGGGCACTGCCGATGGGGACGTCGAGAATTGTCTTCGGTGCGGCATGCAGTGGCGGGACGAAGGCGTCATCGGTGAATGCGGTGTATGCGACCTTTGCCGCGGCCGCGCCCAGTCCGACGACTTCACCCGCGAGTCCCGTTGCGGTGCCTGCGATGTCGCCGATTCGCGACAGCAATCCCTTGGCGGGCGCCGTCGGTTTGGGGCGTCGTCGCATCAAGGACGGATTCCACGGCGCGGTACCCGACCGGTCGTCGGGGTCTTCGCTCAGTGTTCGTTCCAGTAGCCGCAGAGCCGATACGCCGTCGACGATCGAATGGTGGATCCTGGTGTACAGCGCGACGCGACCGTCTTCAAGACCGTCGATGACGTGGACCTCCCACATCGGACGGTTCCGGTCGAGCAGTGTGCCGTGATGGAGCGAGACATAGCGGAACAGTTCGCGGATGCGCCCGGGACGGGGCAGGACGGCACGGCGGACGTGATAGTCGAAGTCGATCTCGTCGTCGAACGACCACATCAACGACCCGACGAGGCTGACAGGTTGCGCCGGCCGCTTGCGGAACAGCGGATGCACGTCGGTGCAGGAGTAGAACGTCTCGAAGATCTCCTCGGCCAGTTCGGTGGACGACTGGCCCTCGCGAGGAATGAACAGTTGCAGTCCGCCGACGTGGATCGGTTGATCGCGGGTCTCTGCCAGCAGAAACATCGACGCGGTAACGGGCATGTATGACATGAGGCCCCCTGGGTTCTGTTCGACGACGACGGTGGTCACAACGATTGATGATGGTCACAACGATTGATGATGGTCACAACGACCAGAGCATCAGTGGTTGATCACACCAGTATCCACCGTGCCGCATGGACCACACGTCAGATCTCCCCGATCGCCGTTGATTAGCGTGTGAGCGGTGAACACCGGATCGCGGATCAGCAGCGTTGCGGGTCGATTGTTGCTTGTGCTCCTCGTGGTCGGCGAACTCGTCGTTACGATAGCTGCGACCTGGGTGTTCGTGGCGTCGTCGGGCCGAATCGTCGACGCGCAGCGCATCCCGAACCGGTCGACCCTGCTCGTCCTCGGCTCCCTGGTCTCCGACGGCGAGCCGGGTTCGTATGTGCGGGGACGCCTCGACACGGCGCTCGAGCTGTACCGGACGGGCGCCGTCGCGCGCGTCGTCGTCTCCGGCAACGGCGATGCGGATGCCGGCGACGAGCCTGCCGTGATGCGCGACTACCTCGAGGCGCACGGCGTGCCCGCGTCAGTGATCGTCGACGACCCCGCCGGGTACGACACCGAACGCAGTTGCAGACGGCTACCCGAGGTGATCGGCGAGGCGGCGTCGAATGCGGTGGTGATCGTCACGCAGGACTTTCACGTCTCGCGCGCCATCGCATTGTGTCGTGCACGTGGGATCGACGCGCTCGGCGTCGAGGCGCAGTGCCCGTGCTCGTGCTGGACGTTGGCGCGCAACCACATTCGGGAGACGTTCCTCGCTCGACCCCGAGCGTTGCTCAGTGTTCTCTGACGCCCGCGCCTGCCAGCAAAACGCCGCCCGATTCGGCAGACGCGTCTGGTGTACCGACCGCGTTCACCAGAACGAGCCGCGTCTACGAAACCCCTACGACGACGCCCCTACTACGAAACCCCTACGACGGCAGGTGCACTCGGCGCGGAGTCGGCGCGCGGGCTACGGAACGGAATCCGCGGGCGGCCGGTCAGGTAAAGCGCGCCGGGGAGTCGGCGCAGAATCTCGACGAGCAGCAGCGACCCGGCCAGTGTGCCCAGGTAGACGACGATGGTCGACCACGGCTGACCCATGGCGTCACGCACCCACGACGTGCCGTTGCGCTGCGGGTACATGATCATCGTCAGCACCAGCACATGGACGAGGAACACCGGGAACGAGCGATTGGACGCGTACTTCACGGCCCGCGCGAACCGCGGGGTGAACTCACGTCGGTTCTCGGCCCAGTGCAGGGCAACCGCGTACAGGCAGGTCATCGCGACGACCAGGAACGGAACCAAGGCGGGGTAGAACGCTGAGTTGTTGTCGTGCACCGGTTTGCCCGCAAACAAGACGCCCCCGATGTACGAGCCGACGGCGATCGCCGCGGTCACGAGCAGCGCGCCGAACAACCACCAGCCCTTGCCCTGCAGCCATGCGCCGATCTGCTTGCGGTGCACCGCGGCGACAGCGCCGTACAGAATGAAGAACTGATAGGGGACGAACGTGGCGTAGTTGTGCCACCAGTGGGCCGCGACGGTCGCGGGCGGATTCCAATGCGTGATGGTCGCGGCGACGGCAAACTGCAGCACCAGGCTGACACCCAGTAGCGCCAGGTGATGCCCGGTGGTTGCGCGCAGCAGCCAGACCACCAGCGGGAAGATCAGATAGACCTGCAGCATCACGAACAGGAAGTACATCTGGAACCCGGAGAGGCCCCAACTGAGCTGGTAGAAGAAGTTGGTCAGGCTCGTCGGGATCTCGGTGAGCTTGCCCGCCAGCCACATGTTGACCACCCAGTAGACGGCCGACCAGATCACGTACGGATAGATCACCAGCTTGATTCGACGCTTCCAGAACGTCGGCGCACTGAAGTCTTGCTTGTCGAAGTTCTGGTACATCAGCACAAAGCCGGTGAGTGCGAAGAACGTGTTGCGCGTGAAGTGCAGCAGCAGCGACGTGGTGTTGACCGGCATGCTGGTGAACTCGTTGGTGGTCTGCGTGAGGCAGTGCACGAAGATGACCAGTGAGAACGTCACCGTTCGGATCAGGTCGACCTGGTGCAGATAGGGGCGGCGAGTCGGTCGCGTAACCGAGGCGTCGGCGACGGCCGTCGACTCGTTTGCACGCGAAACCAACGTCGTCGACATACTCAGACTCAGCCCCTGACAGTTCTCGTGGACGGTGTTCGTGGCCGGATCTCGTCAGTCGACCGGGTACCCGAGCCTCGATGCCCGCCCCTTGCGTCAACATTGCGGCACCATCGCGTTGATGGGCCGTGATCCTCCCGTTATCGACTATGAGCTTATCAGTGCAGTCTGGACGCTCCCTGAGACGTAGCTGTCAGCGAGTCTCACCGCCGATGCTGATCGAGCCTGTCGAGATCACCACCACCGCAGCGCACGGCCCAGATCGGCGTCGACCGCGGGGATGAGGCTGCGCACGAACGTCGCCGACAGGTGGTGGTAGTCGTGCCAGACCAGGATGTTGCCGACGACGGCCGGGCAGTAGGTCGGGCTGCACATCGCGTCGGTGTAGTCGAGAAATGACATGTTCGGATACTGCGATGCGATGGCCTGCGCGGGGTCTGCCTCAGCCATCGCTACATCCCGGTCGACGCCGCAGACCTGCGGTTTCTTGCCCTGTGCGAGGCATTCCGGCGGCTTGAGTTTGCCGTGCGCCCAGGGGTTGTCGCGCACCGCGACGACCCGCTGTCCCCGGTCACGGAACTGCGTGAAGATGTCGGTGTAGTCCTTGGGAACGGTGTCGCCGGGACCGTTCTCGACGGGCCGTGTGCTGTTGGTGAACACGACGTCGGGTTTGTCGACGGCCAACCGGCCCATCACGCGTCGTGACCAGTCGTTGCACTGGTAGTACTTCTGCCCGAACCAGGTGAATACGTGGGAGGTGGTCAACGCGCAGCCGACCTTCAGGTAGGTGGTGACCCGGAATCCGCGCTGCTTGCCGACGGCGTCGAGCGCGGTGATCCACTGTTCCGCGTGCGATCCGCCGACCAGCGCGACGGTGCGTGTGGCGGCGGGATCGCCGTAGACGCCGACCTTGATCGTCGGGTCCTTCCAGCCGCTGATCATCGAGTCGTACGAGGTGATCGGCCAGTCCTTGTCGACGACCTCCGGGGTGGGCTGCGGGTCGACGCGGGGCGTCGGCGCGCCGTCGAGGTACGCGCGCGCACCGGGGTAGAGCCGGGGGTCGAGGTTGTCGGTGTTGACCGTCGCGTTCGCTGCGTTCCGCTGCCAGACGACGGCCGTCGTGCCTGCGATGATCGTCGCGATTACGAGCACGGCGGTGAGAGCGACCCGATACGAGCGACCGAAACCGGTGTTCCGTCCGGATCGCAGCGGAGCCTCGATGTACCGGGTCGTCAGCCACGCGAGCAGCAGCGATACGGCGAGAATCGCAGTGCCCTCGTACCAGCTCACGTCGTCCTGGAAGCGCCACGCGAGGTAGAAGATGAGCAGCGGCCAATGCCACAGGTAGAGCGCGTAGGCCACCGAACCGAGCCACACCAGCCGCGGGTGCGCGAGCGCTCGGCTGATCAGCCCTGCGTCGTTCGACGCCGCGTCGCGGGCGGCGGGTGAACCCGTCCAGATCAGGGCCAGTGTTGCGCCGACGGGAATCCACGTCCAGACGCCCGGATACTCCGACACCCCGCTGATCCACCAGCCGCAGCTCACGATGAGCGCGAGGGCCCCAACACCGACGACGTCGCGCAGCCAACCGGGCATCGCCAGTCGGTTGCGATGTACCTGCGTGAGCCGTTGGGGGATGGCCACGGCCAACAGCCCGCCTGCGAGCGGTTCCCATAGCCTCGCGACCGTGTCGTAGTAGTTGAACGGCTGATTGACGCCGTGGCGGTACACCGCCCAGGCGAACGAGACGACTGCGACGGCAAGCAATGCGACGCCGACGATGCCACGTATGACGCGGGCCTCGCCGAACACCGAGGTGCGACGTGCGAGCAACTTCAGGACGCGGCCCAGCGCGAGCATGCACACGAGCGTGAGCACGAAGAACTGGCCCTGCATCGACATCGACCACAGATGCTGCATCGGACTGTTCGCCGAATCCGCAGCGGCGTAGTCCTGTGAGTCGAACGCGAGATGCCAGTTCTGGTAGTAGAGCGCGCTCGCCTGAATCTCCGAACCCAAAGGGCCCCAACGGGTTCTGGGCATGATCAGTGCGATCAGCGCGGTGATGACAGCCAGTACGACGAGCAGCGCGGGCAAGAGACGACGTACCAGCCGCCAGAAGCGGGGCCACGGATTCACCGCCCGTCGCCACGACACGTTCGGCGGGTTGGTCGCGATGACGTGCTTGAGCAATGAGGCGATGAAGAAGTAGCCGGACAGGGTGAGGAACACGTCGACGCCGCCGGACACCCGTCCGAACCACACGTGGAAGATCGCGACCAGCGCGATCGCGATACCCCGCAGACCATCGAGGTCGAGGCGGTACCCCGAGGTGTTGCCGGTCGCGGCGTCCTCGTTCGGGGTGCCGGCGGCGATCCCGGCGTCGGAAAGCGTGGAACTCACAGGCAGCGATGGTAGCGCGGCGAACGACCCGGTCTGCGGACCCCGTCGGCGCGGGAGGTTTGCGCCTTCATGCTTCTAAGTCTTTTCCCGCCACAGAGCATCGCGCACGCTGTGTCCATCGTCGAAAAGTCCAGACCCAAAGGAGCACACATGGCAGACCAGAAACGTCGATCCGTTGCGATCGTCGGCGCGGGAGTAACCGGCACGAGCGCTGCGCTCGGCTTCCTCGACGCGGGATTCGACGTCACTCTCTACAGCGACCGCGATCGAGAGTCGTTGCGAGACAAGGTCCCACCGACCGGCGTCGGCGTGCTGTTCGGCAGCTCACGCGACTGGGACGCACAGATCATCGACGACCTCTACGAGGTGGGCAACACCACCGGCATCAGCGTTCGGCTCTCCTCGGGCGAGGGCACCGACCGCGTCGACGTCCTCGAATTCAACCCCGACTACGGATACGTCGCGCAGGCCGTCGACCTGCGCTTACGCGCCGATGACCGGCTCGGTCGTTTCCTCGAGCGCGGCGGCCGCTTCGAGGTCGAGGCCGTCGACCCCGACCGTCTCGACGAGATCGCGGCCGACAACGACCTGACCCTCGTCGCCACGGGCAAGGGCGGGCTCGCCTCGTTCTTCCCCGTCGACGACGAGCGCACCCACTACCGTGAGCCGCAACGTCGGCTGCTGCAGGTCACGCTGACCGGGCTCGACCACGGGCCCGACACGTTCGCCTACCGCGCAGCCGACGGCGAACGTCAGTCGCTGTTCAACCTGGACAGCGAAAACGGCGAGATCTTCGTCGGTCCCTTCCTGCACAAGGACGCAGGTGCGACGTGGTCGTTCATCGTCTTCGCCAAGCCAGACGGCGCGTGGGCGCCCCTGATCGACAACGTCACCGACTCCGCGTCAGCGCGGCAGGCGATCGTCGACATCTTCGACGAATGGTTCCCCGCCGACGCCCCTGCGATTCACCAACTCCAGGTCATCGACGCCGATCCGTACTCGTGGTTGAAGGGTGGCGTCACCCCAACCGTCCGCAAGCCCGTCGGCACGACGAAGAGCGGGCACGTCGTCGCGGCGATCGGCGACACCGCGATCGCCGTCGATCCGGTTGCCGGGCAGGGTGCGCAGAACTCACTGATCCAAGTCGCCGAACTGGTGCAGGCCGCCAAGGCGCGCCTCGACGACGACCCGTCGGCTGAGTTCTCCGCGCAGTGGCTGGTCGACGAGTTCGAGAAGCATTGGGAGAGAAGAGGACACGCGTCCGTCGAGGTGACGAGGCTCTACCTCGGCGACCCCGATTACGCGACCCACCTCGAACTGGCCTTCCCGGCCGCAGCGGTCAACGTCGACGTCGCCTCGGCGCTGTTCGGCCTGCTGTCCGATCCCAATCCGCTTCTCACACTTGGTGATCGCGACGACGTGCTCGGCTTCATCTCGGCCGTGTCGGGCGAGCCTGCCGACGACGTGCTCGGCCGGTTCGAACCGGTGGGAAGCTTCAGCTCGCGCGCAGTTCCCGCCTGATCAACTCGCAACACTTCTCTGACGCAACGGGTTCCGGCCACACATCTGTGGTCGGGGCCCGTTGTTCGTGTCCGTGGAGCCGGCCGGTGCGGGGGGCCTCAGGAACCGTTGGCGTGCGCGTCGTTGGTGACGCGGGTGATCAGCTCGAGGATCTGCTCGAATGCCTTTGATTTCGGATCGACCAGCGACGAATGTGTTTGTCCCGGCATGATAATCGCCTGTGCGCGCCCACCCGCCTTCGCATCCGCCGCGACGTAATCCTGCGAGAGCACGTGCGGCACCACATGATCCGACGTTCCGGCGATCGCGATGACCGGTGTCTGCGGATCGAGATTCTGGATCGGGTCGACCGACGCGTAACGGTCGGGAACCTGGGCAGGCGTGCCGCCGAGTACGCGCACGATGCGCTTGTCGCCCATGGCGACGGCTCGACGCATGTCGAGAGGGCCGGCCAGCGAGATGACGGTCGTCGGACGGAACGTCGGGGATGCGCCGACCTCGCCTTGACGCAGATCCTGTCGCGTACTCGCCCACACCGCGAGCTGCGCACCTGCCGAGTGTCCGACGGCGACGGCGTTGCTGAGGTTGAGCTGGGGATAGGCCTTCGCGAGGTCGGGGATGGCGTCCATTGCCGACGCGACGTCGACGAAGGTCGTCGGCCAGCCGCCGCCATTGCCGACCCGGCGGTACTCGACGTTGACCACGGCCAGTCCGCGTTCGGCCAGGCGTCGCGCGAAGGTGGCGAACGTGCCCGCCCCGATCTTGGCCTGCCATGCCCCGCCGTGGATGAGCACGACCAGCGGGACCTTGCCCTGCCGAGGCGGAAGGTAGAGGTCCATCCAGTTCTGTCGAGGATCGGCCTGCCCGGTCGATACCGCGTAGAAGTAGCGATGCAGCGCGATCTTCGACTCGGCCGCCTGATTGTCTATGTCCTTGGCTGCTGCGCCTCGGGGAACAGCGGCCGACACCTTGGCGGTCGCGGGTACGGCACCTGAGGGAGCAGGAGTCGAGGCACCCACCGACTCGTGCGACGGCGTCGAGCACGCCGCGGCCACCGTGCACGCGAAAGCCAGCGCGGCGATCGTCAGGGCGCGGCGGGGCGACGGCACAGTGCGGGGGGTGGCCACGTGAGACAAGGTCCTCGGCATTGGTGTCGGGTGGGGGGTGTTGGGGTGACGGGTCAGGGGCGGGTGGACACATGGTTCGGCGAAGAGTTCGCATGTCCATTGTGCCCGCGGGACTGCGCCCGATCCTTGCCTGAGCGTGTGAGATCGTACGAATATCCGACGTGGGAGGAGTCAGCGATGGGTGAATCGCGGTGGTCGCTGTCCGATGCGCCGGATCTGTCCGGACGTACCGCTGTGGTCACGGGCGCGAATTCGGGCGTTGGTCTGGCGACAGCGGGCCACCTCGCAGGTCTCGGAGCGAGGGTCGTACTGGCGTGCCGCAACGTCGAGGCCGCGGAATGCGCGCGGGATGCGATCGTCGCGGAGGGCAATTCCGGTGGCCCGATCGCTCCTGACAACCACATCGCTCACAACGTCGAGATCGTCCAGGTCGACCTGAGTGAGCTGGCTTCGGTGCGCCGCGCCGCCGACGAGTTGGTCGAGCGTTTTCCGGCGATCGACATTCTCGTCAACAACGCCGGGGTGATGCGCGCGGAGCGTGAACTGACGAAAGAGGGCGTGGAGATGGACTTCGCCACCAACTTCCTCGGACACTTCGCGCTCACCGGGCTGCTGCTCGGCCCGCTTCGTTCAGCTCGTAACGCCCGCATCGTGTCGGTGTGCTCGAAGTTGTCGTCGGTGGGGCGACTCGACCCCGACGACCTCGCGATGGACGTCGGCTACAGCGCCGCGGCCGCCTACTCGCGGTCGAAACTGGCGCAGGCGATCTTCGCTATCGCGCTGCAGCGCCGGCTCGCGTTGCTCGGCGACGGTGCGCCGTCGTCGGTCCTGGCGCATCCGGGTGCCACCCATAGCGGCGTGATGCGCGATCAGGGCATATTGAGCTGGCTGTTCACCACACCGACCCTGCGGTGGGTTCGACGCACGTTCATCATGGACCCCGCCGAGGGCGCGTTGTCGTCTGTGCGTGCCGCGACCGATCCCGGATTGCTCGGCGGCCAGTACATCGGCCCGGGAGGATTCCTGGAACTGTCTGGTGCGCCGGTAGTGGTCGCGCCACCGGAGGAAACCGACGACCTCCGCCTCGCTCGCGCACTCTGGGAAGCTGCGGAGAAGGCGACGGGCGTCGGTTTCGACCTACCGGGCTATCCGGTCAACCCCCAGTCCTGATTCCACGGATGGACGGCGCAGACGAGTGGCGTCGAGACTCCCAGTGCGCGCAGCGTCACGGAGATCGCCCGCGGTGAGTACGTCATCACGGAGTGCCCCGAGACGTCGACCGGACAGCCATCCTGGAGCAGGACGTTGTTGACCCTCGCGCCGAGACCGGCAGTCAGGAACGTGGCGGAATACGGAGTCGAGAACTGGTCGAAGCGGGTGCCGATCACCGTGTAGTCGACACCTGCGAAAGTCTCACCGCCACGGTTGAGTTCGGTGATCATCGACGATCCGACGAGCTGCTCGTACCCCGCGCTTCCCGCAATGGCTGTGATGGATGGTTGAACGTTGACGCCTGCGTCGCGCAGTACCGCGGCGAGCGCGCCCGGGCCACTCAGTGTTGTGCCGTGATTGGTGGCGCCGAGTGTCACCACGTGCGCGATCACGTTGTGCGCGGGGTCGGCCGGATCGGCACCGCCCTTGTACTTGAGGTAACGCCGGATGAGCACGCCGCCCTGCGAATGGCCGATGGCGTCGACTTGGCTCGCTCCCGTTGCCTGTCGTACGCGCTGCACGAACTGTGCGAGCTGCTGGGTCGAGTCTTCGACGGGGCCGGTCCCGTATAGCCCGGGAATCACCGACAGTGCGCCGCCCTCCGCGATGCCGCCACGGCCGTAATTCTGTGTGAAGACGCAGAATCCGGCGCGCTTGAGGGCAGGGGACAGACGGGCGAACGTGCTGAACGCGCCCTCCCAGGTGCCATGGACCAAAACAACCGGTCGAGGATGGGCGGCCGTCGGACGACACGCCCAGTCGTTGGCGCCCGCGGGCGCGGCCTCCGGGAATGGGTAGGCGAAAGCAGCTTGAAACCCTCTGATCTCCGGTCCGACGCCACGGGTGTCGGAGGCATAGCTCGTGGACGCTGCGGCGGTGGGTGTCGCGCCGACCGTCGCTGCCAGCGCGGCGACGGTCGCGATCGCGACGGTGAACAGCGTTGTGAGATAACGACGCATGGAGTCCCGGCCTCAGCTGTTCGGCGGCGTCTGGTCCGGCCAGCGCCGAGCCTTTTGGAGCTGCGCCGCGACCTGACAGATCAGGGGTTCGCTGTTGTTGGGGCCGACGAGCTGCACGCTCAACGGCAGGCCTCCGGAGAAGCCGGCGGGTACCGCCGCTGCCGGGTTGCCCACGACGTTCCACACGGAGGTGTATGCCGCGACCGGTGACGCCTTGGACGATGCCTCGACGAACCCCGCGCCGTCGAGTTGTCCTATGGGATAAGCCTTTCCGGGCGTTGTCGGACAGATCAGCAGATCGTAGGCGGGAAACACCGACGCCAGGATCTGCTTTCCGACGGTCTTGCTGAGTTCGATGGCCTTGGCCACTGCGATATCCGACGCCAGGCCGGTGCTGCGCCCGATGTCGACGCCTTCGCGGGTGCGTCGCTCGAGCAGCTCGTAGTGGTCGGCGCGGCGGGCTTCGGTGCTGAATCCGCCGAGAACCTGCGGTTGGAACGCTGCGGTGAGTGTCGCAGGGTAGACCGGATCGTGTGCGACGACGCGGTGGCCCAGCTTGCCGAGTATGGCGCCGGTCTGCAGCACGGCGCGACGTGTGTCGTCGTCGAGGTGCGTGCCGGCGGGCTGCGCGGTGGAGATCGCAATCCGTAGTGACCGAACAGGTTTCGTCAACGCCTCGGTGAGTGTGTACGGCCACGGATCGGCCTTGTAGAGATCCACCCCGGCGACACTGCCGTGGATGCAGTCGAGAATCAGCGCGGTGTCTTCGACCTTCCGGCACAGCGGGCCGATCACACGAGAGACTTCCACAGGTCGACGTTGGGTGCTGCCGACACTCGCCCACGCTGGAGTTTCAGCCCGTACAAGCCGCACCAGGACGACGGCAGGCGAATCGATCCGCCACCGTCGCCACCGATCGCTGCGGGAACCATGCCCGACGCCACCGCCGACGCGGTCCCTCCCGACGACCCTGCGGTGGAGTGCAGGATGTTCCACGGGTTTCGGGTGTATCCATGTGCCGACGTCTCTGTGAACGGCCAGATGCCGAACTCCGGCATGGCCGTGATCCCGAGGATGACCGCACCCGCCGCGCGCAGGCGCTTCACCACCTCGGCGTCGTCGGTCGAGGGTTTGGTGAACGCCGCGCCGCCGTAGGTCGTCGGGACGCCTTTGACGTGATTTTCGGCTTTGATCCCGATCGGCACGCCGTGCAGTGGACCGAGGCGTGCGCCGCTGGCCTTCTTCGCGTCGAGAGCGTCGGCCTCGGCGCGGGCGCGCTCGTGAAGCGGAATTGTCCACGCGCGCAACGTCGGATTGAGCATGTCGATCCGAGCCAGGAAGAAGTCGGTGATCTGTCGTGCGGTGAACTCGCCTGCCGCAATGCGTTTGGCGATCTCGACGACACCTGCGAACGCGATGTCTTTGTCGTGTGGGTCGAGGTCGCGGCCCGCAGCCGCAGCGGGTGCGGCCCCCGTCACGCCTTGCAGCGCAACCGCACCCACCGCCGCCGCGGCAACTCCCCCGACGAGGACGGAACGTCTGCGGAAGCCTGAGCGCTGGACGCTCCCAGGCGTGTCATGTGATCCTGTCCCCGTTGAGTGCTCGTGTGGATGGGGGGCACTTCCAACGCCCCGTACCGCCTGTGATGCCGACATGGTTCCCCTTTGCCCCGGCCGTCGTGATTCGTCACCGCCACCGCGATCCGGCAGCGATGGCATGACTCTAGGAGGCAGGTGTGACCGGCGGATCGCCTCAACGTTGCACTGGTTGCGAAGATCGTCAGCGGCCGCTCGCGAGTGGATTTACCTGTCTGTCACACGCGGGTCCGGAGAGTGACGTCCGAGTGGCGTGGCTCTCGTGACCTGGATCTATTGCTCACTGCCGGGTAGTACGTATCTCACTCCGGTTAACGCGGCCGTGACCTCGAGTAGCCGCGACGCAACGTCGGGGGTCCACTGTGAACGCGATCATGACCTCGACTTCCTCCTCATCGGTTCCCTCGCCGCCCGTGCCTTCGGTACCACTGATCGCCGACGAGTCGCCGGTAGGCGGGCTCACCCGCAGGCAGCTCCCGTTCGTAGCGGTTGTCGCGCAGTCTGTCGCGGCGATCGCGCCTGCCGGTACGTCCGCCGTGACGCCACTCTTCGTGATCGTGGCGGCAGGTGGGGTGAGAAGTATTGCGGCATTCCTGACCGCGCTCGTGGTGATCATGTTCGTCGCACTCTGCATCCGGCCGATGGCGCAACGCGTTCCTGTGGTCGGTGGTCTCTATTCCTATGTGGCTCAGGCGTATGGCGCGAGGACGGCGATGGTGACGGCATGGTCGGCGGTCGTCGGCTACACCGCCGTGAGTATCGCCGGTCTCATGGCCGTCGGCCTGTACACGAATCATCTCGCGATCAGCGTCGGTGTGACACAACAGGTATCGCACGTCACGATGAGCGTGATCGTTGTTCTCGCCGCCGTGGCCATGGCCTTCGTCATGATCAGAGGGGTGAAGGTCTCGGCGGTGGTGACCCTCTGCATCGAGCTGCTCGCGGTGGTCGTGATGGCCGGTCTGATGGTGTGGCTCGGCTACACCCATCGTGACCAACCATGGCGGCTATCCAGTGCGCACCCGAATCCTGATGGCTCGCTGGCGCTGAGTGTGGTTGTCGCAGTGAGTGCATTCGTCGGATTCGAGAGTTCGACGACGCTGTCCGCCGAGGCGCGTCGACCCTTCCGGTCGGTACCGCGTGCACTGCTGTGGACACCGTTGTTCGCAGGCGTGATCTATCTGCTTGCCGTGTCGAGTCAGTCGGCGGCGATGGCGGGAGCGCCGGATTCGGTACGGGAGAGCAGCACACCGCTCGCGGCGCTCTTCCTCGCGGACGGAAGTCCCTTCGCCGCAGTGATTCTCGACGTCGGTATCGCGACGTCGTTCCTGGCGTGCGCGCTTGCGTCGGTGAATGCGCTTGTGCGCGTGCTGTTCACGCTGGGGCGCTAGCACATCATCCCGCGTCAGTTCGGCGACACGCATCGTCGACTTCACACACCTGCGGTCGCCACCGCGATCGCGACATCGGTGGTGGCTCTCGGCCCGTTGGTGTTCCTGTGGTGCGGTGGCGATCCCGAGGAAGGCGTCCGTGACTTCCTCACCCTCAGCGCACTGGGCTACATGGGTAGTTATGTCGCGGCATGCCTCGCGGCGCCACGGTTGTTGCGACGCATGGGGGAGCCGACCCGCCCCCTGCTGGTGGCGAGTTGGGGAACGGCGTCGTGCCTGGTGATCCTTCTCGGTTTGGGCGCAACGATGTCGGACACCGGTGATCGCGTGATGTTCCTGTGCTTCTTCGGCTCGGTGGCGGTCGTGGCCGTCGCGGTGGTCATGATCTATGCGCGGTGGCCCGCACGGTTCGCGCGGGTCGGGGTGTTCGACGAGACGAGCCGCGACGACGTGCTGGCGTTACCGGGAATGCGCTGATGGGGATGGGACGTCCCGGCGCAGGGGAGTCGATAGCGCGGGCAATGCAGATCATCGAGGCGGTCGGCGATCTCGGGCCGGGAGCGACGAGCCGCGAGATCGCGGACCGCCTGGATCTGCCGCCCGCTAACATCTATCGCCTGTTGAACACGTTGGCCGTCGAGGAGTACCTCGTGCGGACCGCGGATCTGCGGGGTTTCGCGCTGGGCAACAGATTGAACACCATGGTGCACTCCGCGGTTACCCCGTACATGTCCAGTCGCGCACAAGAACTCTGCGAGAAGTTCCGCGCATCAGTGCGTTTCGGTGTGTACGTCATGCACTTTCGGCCCGCGACCCTGCGGATCGTCGACATGGACCCCGACCATCCGTTGGCCGCCGAGCACGAGATGATCCGGTCGCTACACGCATCGGCCGCGGGAAAGCTTCTGCTCGCAGCGGATTCGCAGTGGCGCGAGCTCCTGCCACCAACGCTTCCCGCGCTGACACAGTCGACCGTCGTCGAGATGCGTGAACTCGCAGCACAGGTAGAGGAGACCCGCCAACGTGGCTACGCGGTCTCGGTCGACGAGATGCTCGACGGCGAGGCGTCGATCGCCGTACCGATCCTCGACGTCGAGGGCGTGGTCCGTGGCGCGGTCACGGTGAAGGGGTTCTCTGCGCGTCTGGATGCCATCACCTCCCTCGTGCCCCGCTGTCGTGAACTCGCCGCCGAACTCGGCCCCCTGCTGTACTGACTCCTGCTGTACTGATTTTGCCGTCCAGCCCCTTCTTGCTGGTCAGTGAAAGTTTCTGCGCCATATCGGCCCGGCGTCTAGTGTCGAGGGCACGGCGTTGAAACAGCCCGACGCCTCGTTGACAACTTTTCGCCCGCACCAGCCCCTTGGAGGCGATATGTCGGATCAGAACGATTTCTACACAACCAGAGACTCCGGAGCTCCTGCCGGAAGCGATGAGCATTCGCTCACCGTCGGTGCCGGTGGTCCCATCGTCCTGCACGATCACTACCTGATCGAGCAGATGGCCCAGTTCAACCGCGAACGCATTCCCGAGCGTCAGCCCCACGCCAAGGGGAGCGGTGCATTCGGCACGTTCGAGACAACCGAAGACGTCTCGGCGTACACCTGCGCGGCACTGTTCCAGCCGGGCGTGAAGACGGAGATGGTCGCGAGATTCTCGACCGTCGCCGGAGAGCGGGGCAGTCCGGACACCTGGCGCGACCCGCGCGGCTTCGCGTTGAAGTTCTATACCTCAGAGGGCATCTACGACATGGTCGGCAACAACACGCCGGTCTTCTTCATCAAGGATCCGCTGAAGTTCCAGCACTTCATCCGGTCGCAGAAACGCCGCGCCGACAACAACCTTCGCGACCACGACATGCAGTGGGACTTCTGGACGTTGTCTCCGGAGTCGGCGCACCAGGTCACCTGGCTCATGGGCGACCGCGGCATTCCGAAGACCTGGCGCCACATGAACGGCTACAGCTCGCACACCTATCTGTGGGTGAATGCCCAGGGCGTCAAGCACTGGGTGAGGTATCACTTCATTTCCGATCAGGGCGTCGAGTTCTTCACCCAGGACGAAGCCGACCAAATGGCTTCTGCCGACACCGATTTCCACACCCGCGACCTCTTCGAGAACATCGCTGGCGGAGGTCGGCCGAGCTGGACGCTCAAGGTGCAACTGATGCCATACGACGACGCGGTCTCGTATCGGTTCAATCCCTTTGACCTGACCAAGGTGTGGCCGCACGGCGACTACCCGCTGCACGAGGTCGGGAAGATGACGTTGCACACCAACCCGACCGACAACCATGCACAGATCGAGCAGGCGGCATTCGAGCCGAACAACGTCGTGCCCGGTATCGGATTCAGCCCCGACCGCATGCTGCTCGGCCGCGTGTTCGCCTACGCCGACGCGCACCGTGCCCGACTCGGCGTGAACTACAAGCAGATCCCGGTCAACGCGCCTCGTAACGACGTCCACACCTACTCCAAAGACGGTGCGATGCGGATCAATCCGGTGACCGACCCGGTCTATGCACCGAACTCGAAAGGTGGTCCCGCCGCGACGTTCTCGGGTCAGCCGGAGCCTCAGTGGGCAGCCGACGGCGAGATCATCCGCAGCGCCTATGTCGACCATCCCGAGGACGACGACTGGAGTCAGGCGGGCACCCTGGTCCGTGAGGTACTCGACGACGCTGCGCGAGATCGATTGGTGGACAACGTCGTCGGCCATCTACTCAACGGAGTGACCGAGCCGGTGCTGGCCCGAGCGTTCGACTACTGGAGCCGCGTCGACACCGACCTCGGCGCCAAGATCAAGAAGGGCGTCACGGAGAAGGCCGACGAGCCCGACCCCAAGGCCGCCGACCAGGGCAACCCAGCCCGATCGTCGATGCAGCAGAAGGTCTGACGCGCACGGTCGCCTGCCTCGAGCGCACCAGTGGGCCGAATACGGCGCACAGTCGATGGGAACTCCCGCCGACTGTGCGCCTTATTTCGTCGAGTGGGCGCTCTATCCGCTGACTGTGCGTCCGCTCAGCCCTGCGCGGGCAGGATGCGGTGGAGGAACGCCAGGAGGTACATGAGGCCGGCGCCGTCGCGGACGTCGTCGTGGCCCGCGTTGACGGCGTGGAACTCGAAGCGCGTGCCCGCTCGCCGGAACTGTCGGAGCAGACGTAGCGTCAGCGGCAGTGGTACGCGAGAGTCCTTCCAGCCGTGCACGATCAACACCGGAGCGCCGTAGTCGCCGGTGGGCACGGCCATGTATTCGGCGAGGGAGCGTCGAAAATCGCTGTCGCCCAGGGGTTTCGCCACTACCGAACCCGTGGATACACCCGCAACCAGTTGCGGCCACGCGGCGCTGCACACACCGGTCATCTCGTCGGAGATTCGCTGGCCGGCAGGGGTGAGGTAGGCGCGGACGTCCACCTTGGTCGGCGTCGCCGTCATCCCGGTCAGCACCGCGAGCAGGCTGCCCACGGGAAAGCCGGGGATTGAGGGCATCCCGGGTCGGGCCATCGCGAAGACGTGCTCGATGTTCGACGCCGGGGCCAGGGCCGCGGTGCCGTGGAAGATCAGGTCGGGTGCATACGTCGCCGCGCGGTGCCCCGCCGCGAGTGCCGCGTGACCGCCCTGCGACTGACCGGCGACGGCCCAGTGCCGCGACAGCTCATGGATGCCCGCGCGTGCTGCGGCCACTGCGTCGATCGTCGCGGTCGATTCGGTGTCGGTGTGCAGATACGGATGCGGTCCGATGGTGCCGGGCCCGAGGCCGAGGTAGTCCGGGGCGACGACGGCGTACCCGGCGGCGTTGAGACGGCCGATCACCTCGCCGGTCCCGGCCTCGAGATCTGGCGAGCCGGTCAACCCACAATGCTCCGACAACCCCGACGTCCCGTGGGTCCACGCGACCACCCGCCATCCCTCGGCGGGGGCCGGACCATCTGGGAGGCACACCAATCCCGTTGCGGTGACCGACGTTCCATCCGGTCCAGGAGTGGAGTAGACGAGTCGACTCACGGTGTGCAGCCCGCCCCACGAACCGATCGGGTCGAGTCGCTGCAGCGTCGAACGTCGGCTCACGCCTCACCCCCGCATTCTGTCCGCATCGACCGTCGAATGGCCGTCGCGTCTCGACAGCCATTCAATCAGCACGGGCGCGCGAGTGCGCCGGATCGTCGAGTACCGCTCCCGCCGGTTGACCGGATTGGCATAGTGAAGAGGTGGACTCCGACACGAGCACGAGCGGCTTCGACCTGAGCGAGGCGATGCGCACGACGTTCGCATCGCGGTCGTACACCGACGACCCACTTCCCGACGACGTGCTCTTCGACATCCTCGACGTCGCGCGCTTCGCCCCGAGCGGCGGTAACCGTCAGGGCGCGCACGTGACCGTGGTCCGCGACGCCGAGACGAAACGTCGGATCGCTGACCTCAGCAAACCGGCGGCCCGGCGCTATCTCGCACAAAAGGCGGCAGGCGAGAGTCCGTGGAATCCGGTCAACCCGACGTCGGTCACCGAGGCCGACCTCGAAGCCGTCGACGGTGTCGACGCATTCGTCTCGCCACTCATCAACGCTCCGGTTGTGCTCGTCGTGTCGGTCGACCTCGCCGTCGTCGCGGCGACCGACCAGGATCTCGACCGTATCGGCGTCATCAGCGGTGCGTCGATCTATCCGCTGGTGTGGAACATCCTGCTACAGGCTCGTGCCCACGGCTTCGGCGGCACGGTCACGACGATGGCCGCGGCGAGCGAGCCTGCCGTCCAAGAACTTCTCGGGTTGCCGACGACGCACGCGGTCGCCGCCGTGTTGCCCATCGGCAAGCCGGTCAAACAGCTCACGAAGCTGCGCAGGCAACCCGTCGACGAGTTCGTCACGATCGAGAGATTCGACGGTCCGCCGCTGCGGGCCACACAGGACTGACACACAAGCAGGACCGACACACAAGCAGGACCGACACAGGAGACTCATGAGCGAACGCCAGGTGCTATTGCCGACCGAAGACCACCCGATCACCGTCGAACCCACCGCAGAACATGTGCGAGTACGCGTCGGCGATCGCGTCATTGCCGAGACCGACGCCGCGCTCATTCTGCGTGAGGCGTCGTATCCGCCGGTCTACTACATACCGCGCCACGACCTCGACGCCGACGTCCTCACTCCGAGCACGCATCAGACCTACTGTCCCTACAAGGGGGAGGCCGGATACCACGGGATAGTCGGTGCCGACGGTGCGACTCTCGCCGACAAGGTGTGGTTCTACGACCAGCCGTACCCCGCGGTCGGCGAGATCGCAGGCCACGTCGCGTTCTATCCCGACGCGGTGACCATCGAGATCACACCGAATTGAGCAGGGGGAGGAGCGAAGTGGACACCCAGACCCTCGGGACACGCTTGAGATCCGGCAGTTGCTGACTCGGTACGCAACCGCGGTCGACGCAAGGGATTGGTCGCTCTATCGTACGGTTTTCACCGACGACGCCGAAATCGACTACACGGCATCGCCGTTCGGAATCGTCGGCGGCGTCGGCGATGTTGTCGATTGGCTCGAGCGGGGGCTGTCGTCGTTGGAGATGACGATGCACTACGTGATGAACATCGACGCCGAGATCAGCGGCGACAAGGCTACCGTCCGCGCACAGTTCTTCAACCCCATGCAGATACCGGGGCTCGGCGAGCAGAGTTCGTGTGGCGGCTACTACCACCATGAACTCGTCCGCACCGAAGATGGCTGGCGCAGTCGGTCGATGCGCGAGGAGATCGTGTGGTTTGTGAACTCCCCGTTGGGGTCTCACCGCTGAGGCTGCTCGCGGGGCGGCGGGGGCAATTGTCCGGTTAGGACGGGGCCAGTTGTCCGTTTAGGACGGACTCAGTTGTCCGGATAGTCGGCGAACGCATCCGCGGCGCGCACAAATGCCAAGTGCGACAGCGCCTGTGGCGTGTTTCCGACCTGCCTACGCGCGTCGACGTCGTACTCCTCGGAGAACAGTCCGACATCGTTGGCCGTCGCCATACCCTGGGCCATCACTTTCTCGGCGTCGCCGCGCCTGCCGCTGCGGGCGTATTGCTCGGCAAGCCAGAAAGTACACGCCATGAAGGGGTGCTCGGTGCCGTCGAGCCCGTCGACGTGCGACGACGTCCGGTAGCGCAGCACCAATCCGCCCTGCATCAGGGTTTGTTCGATGCCCTCGACCGTGGCGAGCATGCGCGGATCGTCGAAGTCGCAGAAGCCGACCTGGGGGAGTTGCAGGAGCGAGGCGTCGACCTCCGTGGTGCCCGGGTACTGGACGAACCGACCGGTGTCCGGGTCGACCATGGTCTCCTCGATCTCGGCACGAATCTTGTCGCGCAACGCTTTCCAATGGTTGGCAGGCCCCTTGAGTCCGTGTTCTTCGACGGCTCGGACGCCGCGGTCGAACGCCGCCCACACCATCGCCCGCGAGTGTGTGAACTTGCGTAGCGGTCCGCGGATCTCCCAGATGCCGTTGTCGGGCTTGTCGATGTTCTCCTCGGCCCGTTTGAGTAGTTCGCGTTGCAGCGACCACGAGATTTTGTTCTCCGGTAGCCCTGCCGCGCGGGCGGCGTCGAGCGCGACGAGCACCTCTCCGATGGTGTCGGCCTGGAACTGATCGACGGCCCCGTTGCCGACCCGCACCGGTGCGGAGCCCTCGTATCCGGGGAACTGGGGCATCTCGATTTCGGGCAGTTCACGCTCGCCCGCGATGCCGTACATGATCTGCAGTTGACTGGGATCTCCGGCGATGGCGCGCAGCAACCACATCCGCCAGTGCTCGGCGACGCGGACGAATCCGTGACAGACGAGGACGTCGAGTGTCAGTGCGGCGTCGCGTAGCCACACGTAGCGGTAGTCCCAATTACGTGATCCACCAATGGATTCGGGGAGCGACGTGGTTGCTGCGGCAACGATCCCGCCGGTGTCGAGGTTACTCAACGCGCGCAACGTGATCAGCGATCGCACGATCGCCGCGTCGCGCGATCCGGTGTGGTCGATACGTCCGGCCCACTCCGTCCACCAGTCGCGTGTTTCGCGCAGCGCCTTGTCGACGTCGAGTGGTTCGGGCTCTTCGCGGTACGAGTGATACCAGGTCAACACCAAGTCGAGCGTCTGGCCCTCACGCACTGTCGTCGTCGCGCGGTGTACATGGTCGGTGGCCTTCAACGCGATACCTCGGACGATCACGGCGTCCGGGCCTGCGACAGCCCTCAGCGCCGGGTGCTCGTCGTCGCCGTGCTGCAGCACCCACGGGACGACCCGCGAATAGTCGAAGCGCATGCGGAGTTCGGTGTCGATCTCGACGTGGCCGCTGATCCCGACCACTCGCCGGACGAGATCGACGCGCCCGCCGTCGATCGGCATGAACTCGTGGACCTCGACGACCCCCGTCGCGGTCTGCCACCGCGTCACGAGGATCAGCGTCTCGTCGTCGTAGCGTCGGCTCACCGTCGCGTCGAGGTCGGTTGGCGCCAGATGCCACGATCCGTGGTCGGGTTTGCCGAGGAGACTGCCGAAGATGGAGGCGCTGTCGAAGCGCGGAACGCACAACCAGTCGACGTCACCGGTGCGGGAGATCAGCGCTCCGGTGCGGCAATCCCCGACGAGTGCGTAGTCTTCGATATAGGCGGCCATGCACTCGATTCTGCCTGTGATCGCAGTTGTCCGACGAAACTTCGCGAGTCGGGCACACGCCAATAGAGCCCGCACCGACGGGCTCATCGTCGAGGAGGACTACGTGACCGGACCGGCGTCGGACAACACCTCGAGCGCTGATGACCAGACGTCACCGCAGGTGACGACGTTGATCATCTTCGGCGCGACGGGCGACCTGACCAAGCGGCTGCTCCTGCCTGCGCTCGGCCAGTTGCTCGGTCTCGAACCAGATCTGAATGTGCGTCTGATCGGCGTCGGTAGACACGACCTGACCGACGATCAGTGGCGGGACAAGGTTCGCGAGGCCTTCGCCGACGAGCGGTCGGACGCAGGCGACCGGGTGGCCGAGCAGACCGTGTACCGCCGGGGCGACCCGACTGACGCCGACGATCTCAGAAGTGTTCTCAGCGATATCGACGGTCGTCCCGTGCTGTACTTCGCGGTGCCGCCGTCGGTGACGCGCAAGGCGTGCGAGGCGCTGCGCGACGTCGACCTTCCGCCCGGCACCACTCTTGCCCCCGAGAAGCCCTTCGGGAGCGACCAGAAGTCGGCTCGCGAACTCAACGAGCTCCTGCTGGAGCTGGTACCCGAGAACCAGATCTACCGCGTCGATCACTTCCTCGGCCAGTCGGTGTTGCTCGACCTGCTCGGTGTGCGCCTGGCCAACCGCGTCTTCGAGCCGGTCTGGTCGGGAACGCATATCGAGTCGGTCGTCATCCGATACGACGAGAGCCTCGGATTAGAAGGCCGCGCAGGCTATTACGACGGGGTCGGCGCGCTGCAGGACATGATCCAGAGTCACCTGCTGCAACTGGTTGCCGTGGTCGCGATGGAACCGCCTGCGACACTTGGCGAACGCGATCTGCGTGATGCGATCGGTGCTGCCCTGCGTGCGGTGCACATCTGGGACGACGACGCCGTGGCATCGTCGCGGCGAGCCCGCTACACGGCGGGCGAAGCGGGCGGCGAGCAGTTGCCCAACTACGTCGACGAAGACGGCGTCGACGCGTCGAACAACACCGAGACGCTGGCGGAAGCCACGTTCGAGGTGCGCACCAACAGATGGCAGGGGGTGCCGTTCACGCTGCGCTCGGGCAAGGCGCTCGACCCGGAGGCGAAGGAGATCGTGCTGACCTTCCGTCCGCTGCGGCATGTCCCCGAGCAATTCGAGGACCAGGTCGAGCCCAACGTCCTGCGTTTCACGTTCGGTCATGACGCGATGTCGGTGCGGCTCAACGTCCACCGTGGCTCACATCCCTTCGCGCTCAAGACTGTTGACCTCGATGCCGATTTCGGCAACGCGTCGATGCGCGCATACGCCGAGGTGCTGTCGGGGATCATCAAAGGCGATGAGACACTTGCTGTTCGCGGCGACGCCGCCGAAGAGTGTTGGCGCATCGTCGATCCCATCGTCGACGCGTGGCGTGCCAACAAGGTGCCGATCGACGGCTACGCCGCGGGCAGTGCCGGACCCGACGCCTGGCCGACGTTGCCGCTGTAGACGGTGGCACCCATGCGTATTCCGTCGACCGTTCGCCGCGCCGTCGCCGACGTGTCAGTCGCCTTCGACGCCCCGCCCGACGAGGTCTTCGACTACCTCGTCGACCCGGCGAATCGTCCACAGTGGCAAGCCAGCCTCCGGGCAATCGCCGATCTGATGCCGCTGGGCGATCGCCCCGGCGACGTCGGGACGTCGTGGACAGACGTCACCGTCGTGCCGGGTGTTCGTCCGCGGATGGAGGTCGTGCGAAGTGCGCGACCGCAGCGTTGGGTCGAGATCGGGCAGTGGAGATTTGTCGACGCCGCGCTCGTGCTCACCGTCGACCGCGCAACCGACGGCTCGACGACCGTCGGGGCGCGGGCCGTGCTCACGCTGCCGATCGTGCTCGCGCCGGTCTTCATCCCTCTGGCAGTGGTCGTCCCGCCTGCCGTTCGCCTAGACCTCCGCAGTGCGGCGTCGGCGATCACGGCACGGCGCAACCATGCCGATCAGGGCAGTTGAATCGCGTTCACGCCTGGGATCACGCTGATCACCTGTGGTGCGGCATTCGGCTGCTCACGCAGCACGCTGACCGTCGCGACGACGGGTCCCGACCCGGTCACAGCGACCGCCGACGTCTTCAGCGTCGACGGGTAGCCGCTCACCGGATAACTCGGCAGCTGCCAGTGACGCAGAGACACCACGCCGTGCTTGCCGGTCCGCAGGTTGTTCCACGAGATCGACAGGTACCGATACGAGCACTGGTAGTGATACTGCGCAGGCGACGGCACCGAGAAGGTGACGGCGGAAGGCGGTGGCGGGAACTGCAGGGTGCGCGGCGCCGGTTGCGCGACGACAGTGACCGGACGAAGCGATCCGCCGGGCACGCCGGCCGGACCGGCCTCGACGCCGCCGATCGCGGGGATCGAGAATGTCAGCCGTCTGATCGCGCGGGTGCCGTCGGCGCGGCATTCGCCAGGGCCGGTCCGCTGACCAGGGCCAATGCGACGAGAACGAACGCGGTCAGTAAGCGTCTAGCGGCGGTGGTCATCGTCGGCTCCTGTGGTGGTCAACACTGGCTGACTGGCGTTCATTGGCGAGTTGCGTGCATTCGGAGCATCGTGGGGACAACGAGCGGCTCCGAATGCCGCCGACACCACTGCACCACGACTGTGAGAGACGGGCAACGACATGCACACGTCTGCGCCGAACGATGGCATGCCGGGAGTCAGCGCATCGTCGGCGAAGGGGCGATGGCTGATCGCCTCGGCTGTGCTCGGTTCGGGGGTCGCCTTCCTCGACGGCACCGTCGTGAACGTCGCGTTGCCGACCATCGCGCGTGACCTCGATACCGGGCTCGCCGGACAGCAGTGGGTCGTCGACGGGTACATGCTCACGCTCAGCGCGCTGCTGCTGACCGGCGGTGTCGCGGGGGATCGGTACGGCCGCAGAGCCGTATTCGTCGGCGGACTGATCGTGTTCGCTATCGCCTCGATCGCGTGTGGTCTCGCACCGACCATCGAGTGGTTGGTGGTGGCGCGTCTCGTGCAGGGCGTCGCGGCGGCAGCACTCGTGCCGGGCAGCCTTGCACTGGTCAACGCCGGTATCCGTGAAGAGGAGCGAGGACAGGCAGTCGGGCTGTGGGCGGGGATGTCCGGGGCGACGAGTGCACTCGGGCCGTTCGTCGGCGGATGGCTTGTCGACGCCGCGTCGTGGCGGTGGGTCTTCTTCCTCAGCGTCCCGATCGCGCTCGTTGCGGTGGCAATCACGTTGCGGCACATAGACGAATCGAAAGAGCCGGGCGTGGCTGGGCGTCCCGACATACCCGGTGCCGTCACCATCATGCTGGGACTTGCGGGCGTGATCGTTGCGCTGATCGAGGGGCCGTCGCGCGGGTGGACGCCGTGGATCATCGCCATAGGAATCGCAGGAGTTGTGCTTCTGGTGGTGTTCGTGCTGATCGAACTACGCACGCCTGCACCGCTTCTCGAGTTGTCGATGTTCCGCTCGGCCCAGTTCACCGGAGCAAATGCGACGACGCTGCTCGTCTATGCCGCGCTCGGCGGAGCGCTGTTTCTTGTTGCGCTGCAACTGCAACAAAGCCTGGGGTACTCGGCATTGGAAGCCGGCGCTGCGATGGTGCCGAACACCGTCGTGATGCTCTTCGGGTCATCCCTGTCGGGGCGGGTTGCGCAGAAGACTGGTCCTCGCATTCCGATGACCGTGGGTCCGGTCATCGCGGGCATCGGGCTGGCGTTGATGGCGCGGATCGTCCCGGGGGCAAGCTATCTCGGTGCGGTGTTCCCCGCGGTGATCCTGTTCGGCGTGGGTATGACCATCACGGTCGCGCCCCTGACCGCCGCGGCGCTCGCCGCCGTCGACGATGCGCATGCAGGCGCGGCGTCGGGTGTCAACAACGCCGTGTCGAGGATTGCGGGACTGCTTGCCGTCGCGGTTCTCCCGGCTGTGGCGGGAATCAGCGCGGGACCGGGCCAGCCGCTCGGTCCCGGATTCACCACGGCGATGCTCATCTCCGCTGCCTTCTGCGCCCTCGGAGGAGTGGTCGCGGCCTTCACGATCCGATCGGGTACCGGCTTCCGACCACAGGTGACGCCCACGGTGAACGCCGCGTGTCAGGACCCCGCGACGCGGGTGCGTTTGTCGACGTCGGGCTGACTGGTCAGGAAAGCGCCGATCTCGTGGGCGGGATCGGCGAGCAACCTGCCACCTGAATATGTGTCGTATCGAAGGATGTGGGTGCTGCAGCACCCACATCCTTCGATTGCACACACATTCAGGGCGTGGCACGTATGTCGAGGTCTAGCGATCCGCTCATCTCGTCGGGCAAGGCCATGGCCGCGTACGCGGCACTACTGTCGATCGGGTGACGTCAACATCACCGGGTAAGTGGGCCGGAACGTATGCGGGGATGCTCGCGGTGCTCGGCATCGCCTTCGTGTTCGCGCCCGCCTATCTCGCGGGCGGCCACTACGGCGGATACGGCGACAACGCGCGCCTTGTGCAGTCGATGCGCAACGCATTCATCGACTATTCGAGCTCGGGGAGCGCAGCTCTGCCGGACAACCTCGAGACCGTCGTCGACTACTGGGCGCGCTATCACGTCGCGAAAGCGGTGATCGCCGCCTTGGCGCTGCTGGTGTTGTGCTTGGTGTGCCGACGGCTCTGGGCGTCGTATCAGGGTAAGTCGTATCACGGCACGTCGTATCTGGGGCGCCAGGCTCATGGCCGCGGGCGGACGGCGGCGTATGTGGTCGCAGGCCTGGCTGCTTCGCTCGGAACGATCGCTGCCGCTGCGCTGCTGATGGCCAATATCCAGGGCGCGATTGCGCCGCTGTCGTCGGCGGTGTCATTGCTGCCCGCTCAACGTGATTCGTCCCTGGAGGCGGCAGTTGACGCTGTGCGTCACGGGATCGCCACGCCGGGTGCGTCGCCGGTTGCCGATCACCTCGTCGCCGACTTCGCGCGCTACCACGTCGTGGTGGCGGTGTTGTCCGCGCTGTTCGCGGCGCTGCTCGGCGTGCTCGCGGTTCGACTGTGGCGCGGCCGTTGTCTTGGTTTGAATGGCGTTGGCGCACTGAGCTATTCGGTGCGTAGCCATTCGGCGACGGCAACCGCCGCAGCCACGTTGACGGTGGCCGCGGCGGTGCTGGTGCTCTGCGTCGCCAACATATCGAGCGCACTGGAGCCAGGGCGGGCGCTGAGTCTGTTCTTCGCAGGCGGCTGAGGCGCGTTCGCTGCGGTCAGGCGCCCGCGTGTGGGGGTAGCTATCAGATGCTCAGCACCCGCAGGACGATGTAGGCGATCGAGACGAGCATCAGCACGACGACGGGCGCGATGTTCTTGTCGCCTGCGCGCAGGTGGAAGATCGCTGCGCCCAGGAAGTAGAGGAAGGTTCCGATCGCTGCTGCGACGCCGATCGGCCACCAGAACAGGCCGACGATGAGGCCGATCGCGCCCGCGAACTCCGCGAGCGCGAGCAAGCCGACCTTGTCCTCGGGGAATCCGACCTCGGTCATCACGCCCATCTGCTTGGGGTCGTGGCGCAGTTTGCCCACCCCTGAGAACACGAGCATCAGTGCGAACACGATGGCGATGACGACGGTGGCGATGAACATGACGGCTCCTGGGTAAACCGCTGCGATGGCAGACGGGTTGTTGAATGTTCAACTAAAGCTACACGCGGTTATTTGAATGTTCAAGTCGGCGTATGCTGAGCGTCATGTCTGATGCACCATGGCTCGACGATGCGCAGCTCAGGGAGTGGAAATCGGTGATGGCGCTCCTGACGACGCTGCCTGCCGCGCTCGACTCCCAGCTCAAGCGCGACGCCGGACTGAACATGTTCGAGTACCATGTCCTGGTCCGTTTGGAGTCGGCGCCCGACCGCACCCGCCCGCTGTCCGACCTCGCTTTGCTGACGCAGAGCTCACTGTCGCGGCTGTCGCATGCGATGACGAGACTCGAACGTTCGGGTTGGGTGGCGCGCATTGCCAACCCCGACGGCGGGAGGCACACGCTGGCGCAGATCACCGATGACGGCGTGCGCAAGCTGACCGAGTGCGCCCCCGGCCATGCGGCCGAGGTGCGCCGGGCGGTCGTCGACTCGCTCAGTCCCGACGACCTGGCCGCACTCGGGAGGTCTGCGCGCTGCATCCTCCGCGAGATCGCCCCGGATGTCGCCGACGTTCTCGAGCGCGAAGGCTAGGTTTCAGGGGTAGGCACAAGGACGATGTGTACGTCGCGCACGCAGATGTGCCGCCTGATAGGGGAATCGATGTCCATTCAGCGCAGGGTTCAGGCTCTGGTCCAACGTCGTAGCTTCGTCCCGGGATTCGTCGACGCCGCACTGGCGGGGCGCGGCCGCGACGTCGCAGGCCTCACCGTCGTGATCACCGGGGCGTCGGCGGGGATCGGTCGGGAGTCGGCGCGCCAGCTCGCCGCGCGTGGAGCACGTGTGATCGGTGTGGCGCGCGGCGAGGAGAGGCTGCGTGAGCTGGCTGCCGAGACCGGCTGCGAGTACCGGGTGTGCGATCTCTCCGACGAGGCGTCCACCGACCAACTCATCGCCGACCTCATCGACGAATCCGTCGACGTTCTGGTCAACAACGCGGGCCACTCGATTCGACGCACCATCGTCGACTCGACCGAACGATTCCACGACTACCAACGCACAGCACGACTCAACTACCTTGCCGCCGTGCAGCTCTCACTCGGGCTGTTGCCGGGCATGGTCGAACGCGGCGAGGGGCAGCTCGTCAATGTGTGCACCTGGGCGCTGCACGCCAACACATTTCCGCGGTTCTCGGCCTACGCGGGGTCGAAGAGTGCACTCGCCATCTTCGGTCGCAGTCTGAACGCCGAACAGCCAGAAGGAGTAACGGCGACCAACGTGTACTTCCCGCTGGTGCGTACCGAGATGATCGCTCCCACAGCCGAATACGACGACGTCGGCGCGTTGGAGGTCGACGAGGCGGCGCGCTGGATCGTTCGCGCGATCACCCACCGACCCGAAGAGGTGTCGCCGGCCGTCGTGCGCTACCTGCTGCCCGCGATCGACTTCGTGTCACCACGGATGTCGGATAGAACCATTGCTGCGATCACGTGAGGTAGTCAATCGGCCAGTTCGGTTGGTCATGGCGTGCTCGTCTCCACCTTCGGAGCTCGGGTCACCGCGTGGTTCGCTTGCTACCAGCGCCAGCGCAGTCCGCGCGGCGACTGATGGCACGTAGCGACGCCATCTGTTCTCTTGACGTACGCGCGGGCGCCTAGTTGTGGACAGGGCGTGCCCAACTCCACCTTCGGAGCTCGGGCCACCGCCTGGCTCTTCCATGTTTCGGTCTCCGCGGAGCAGTACAGAGTTCCGTCACTGGAGGGCATGCCGAACTCGTGCGTATAACAAGGGCCGCCATCGCGCTGGACTGAAGCCGGTGTTGCTGATGCGATTCCAGTACCGAGAAACAGTGCTGCGAAAGCGGAGAAGGCGACGACACAGGCGGACAACTTCAATGTGCACTCCAGTGGTGAGGTGACGCGGCAGCCTGACGTGACTGCTCAGTGCATCGTGGATTCTGCTTTTGGTGACTCTGCGCAGTGATTATGTAGCACGACTCTGACATTTGCGGCGAAGTGCCCAGCGACATTTGAACTGACGGCACCCCGGCGTGTCGGAATGGCCGGACCCATGTCGAGACCTCTTGTCGGTGGTGAGTCGTACTATGGGTACACATGTTCGATCAGGGTGTCGAGAGGGGGTGTTCAGGTGTCGATCGAGTCGGTGGATTCGGGTGCGGAGTCTGTTGCGGGCGAGGAGGATTCAGACAGTGATGGGGTGGGATCGGGTTTGCCTGCTGATGACGGGGCGGCCCCCGGCAGCACTGTGTTGGACTGGTCGACCGACCTACCGATGGGTTTGCTGGGTGGTGTCGATCCGATGGTGCCCAGCGAGTCCGAGACGGTCGATGTGCTCGACGGGTTGACCCGAATTGGAAGTGGCGAAGCATTTCTGGGGTGGGCGCGATTTCAGTCGATAGGGGTGATTTACGACCGGTTGGTGGTCCAGCCCGGACCCTCGGGCGGGTCGATTGTCGACGGTTTCGCTGATGCGGCGGCGCGGGTGTCGGGCGTGTTCGCGGTGTCGCGTCCACAGGCGGAACGAATGATTGACGAAGCGATCGTGTTGCGTGATGACCTGCCGCAGGTGTTCGGGTGCTTGCGAGAGGGGATTCTGTCAGTCGAGCAGGCGCGGCTGATCATCTCTCGCACCGATCTGGTGCGCGGTCCGGGTACTGCGTCGGAGGTGGTGGCGGCTGTCGATTCGCAGATCGCCGAGACGTTGCATACACGACGGGGGTCGTGGAAGCGGCCGCGGTTGCGGGACATGGTGGATCGCATTGTGTTTCGCCAGGATCCGGATGCGGTGCGGGAACGACGTGAGCGTGCGTTGGATAGACGGGGTGTGTTCACCGATAACTGTGGTGACGGGGTCGGCGAGCTGACCGAGGTGATGTCGGCAGAGAACGTGCAGATCGCGGTCGCAGCCGTGCGCCGGTTGGCGGATGCGGTGTGTGTGGGGGACGGGCGAACGCGTCAGCAACGTGCCTCGGATGCGATGTTCGCCTTGTTGTCGGGCACCCGGTTCGACTGCATGTGCGCTGGCAGTGACTGTGCGGCAATGATTCCCGAGCCTGGCACGGTACCACCCGCGGATGCGCGGTTCGTGATCCATGTGGTCTGCAACGAAGCCGCACTCGTCGAACCGAGCTTGTCAAGATGTTTGTGTAAGAACGTGACTCCTGATTTTTGTGTGCTTGCTGTTGCGGTCTAGGTGAGGTGGG
>NZ_LZMO01000041.1:0-4096 GCF_001665715.1 Gordonia sp. 852002-10350_SCH5691597 | reverse complement strand
CGTCCGCGCCGATCGGGGCCGTCTCACCGAAGGCGGTGAGGGTTCCGTCGCGCACCACCGCGCGGCCGAGAGGGACGTACCCGAAACCGATGACGGTCGGCAACGGCACGGCCACCGACGACACTACGGAGTAGCAATTGTCCACCACCGGCGCAGACGGGGCGGCGGCCGCGGTGCCCGTGCCCAGGGCCAGCGCTCCGGCGGCGGCACCGGCCAGAGCGGCGGTGGTGAGGGCGGTCTTGATGTTCGTCATGGTGTGACTCCTTGTTATGTAGATGATTTCGGGGCTGCGGACCGCTCAAACAGGGACTACTTGCTCGGGACTGAGCTGCTCGACGTCGACGCACCACCTCCTTCCGCGTCCGACGGCGCGGCGAGCGTCACCAGGGCGACCGAGTCGCCCATCAGTGCCACCGCTTTCGTCGGCTCACCGGCAACACCTTGAATCAGGTCTACCGTCGCGGTGCCGTCGACCAGGCCGGCCGCTCCCGCCGGGATCTGCCCCGACACCGCATACGCGCCAGGTGTGCCGTGCTCGCACGACCCGGCCGTCGGTGCGTCACCGCCGGGCCAGTCGCGGTCGCCGGTCACCGTCACCGCATCGTCGCTGACGGTGACATCGGCCTTGCGCCACGCCGGTGCGGGCGCGTCGTCGGGTGCGGTATACGCGTAGGCGGCCCACGCAGTCTTACTGAGCTGGATCAGGTCGAGCCGTTTTGCACCACGCGCCAGCAGCTTCTTCTCCTGACCTGCATCGGCGGCCTCAGCCCGCGTCTTGGCCTGAACGAACGTCTCTGGCAGCGGCGCCGTGGCGTCGATCACCAACCCCAACCGCGGCCGTGCCGACCCCGTCATCACGGCGTCGGCGAGGGTGCCCGTCGCCGATGTCGCGGCGGCGGCGCCCACCCGGCACGTGTCGACCGCACCAACCGTCGCGTCGACCTCGCTGCGCACCGCCGATGACTTCGACGCGACCGCACTCGATGCCGCGGCGTACTTGCTCGACGCACCAGCTTTGACGTCCGCGACGGTGGCCTGGTTGCCGATGCCGTGCAGTGCGAACGCGATGCCACCGCCGACCACCGCGATCACCGCGACGGCGCCCGCGGCCAACAGCGCCTTGCTACGACCGGTCAGCGCGGGCGTCGCAGAGGTCGCAGCCTCGTGCGGAGCATCGACAGGAACCTCCTCGACCTCCTCGATCTCGACATCATCACCGAGCGCGGCGACTTCGGCCTTCGACAGCTCGTTACCCTCCTCGTCGAAGTACCCCGTGTGCTCAGACATCCGACTGCTCCTTCTTGACGACGCGACGAACGATCTTCTTCGGAGCGGCTGCCACCGGTTCCGGTGCGAGCTGCGGCTGGCCCGGCGCTGGCGAGACCTGCTGCACCACTGCCGGAGCGGGAGCCGGGGCAGGAGCCGGGGCAGGAGCCACCGAGTGCGTCGGTGTCGGTGCCGGGTCGGCCACCACGCCCTGGCGCTTGAGCGACGCGAGGATCGACGGCAGCAGGCTGGGGAACACCACGATTGCTCCCACCATCGCCGCCGCGCCGCCCGCGATGTACAAGTTCGAGAAGATGCCCAACGCCGCACTGACCGCCGCGCGCAGGACCAGGAACGCGATCGCGTATGCCGCCGAAATGAGCACCATGATCGGCATGTTCGCCTTGGCCAGGGCCGCCTTGTATTCACCGGCGACCTGCGCCACGACGCTCTTGGTCACCGCGAAATCGTCGTCGGCGGCCGCTTGCCGCGCCGGCACGGTGATCCTTCCCGCCCCATACGCCAGGCGGATCATCATCACCAGCATCATCGAGAATCCCGATGCCGCCATTTCCGCGTTCGGCCCCTGTGCCACGCTCCACGCGATCGCACCGGCGCCGCCGAAGAGCAACAGTGTCGATGCGATTCGCAAGATCTCGCCCGTGCCGGACTGCACATGAATGTCAATCTTCTGTTCGCTCATGTCATTTCACCTTCTTGTCCTTGTTGTCCTTGCCATCCACAACCGTCGGCACCACGATGACCGCGATGCCGGCCACCACCGCCGCGCCCGCGACCCACCGCCACGGTCCGCCCAAGGCGATGCCGAGCACGACGACGGCGAGACCGGCCAGGACCGCGAGTAGGACCAGTGCGGTGATCCAGCGGCCGTGCGGCGCTTGGTGTTCCATGCCGTCGTCCTCTCGGTCCTCGATCGGTGTGGTCGTCGGTAGCGGTTCGGTGTCCCCGAGCAGTTCAGCGATCGTCATCGGGGATCTCCCGGTCGACGTCGAACTGCACCGGCCGGGCGGCCTCCTCGCGCCACTGGGCGACGTCGTCGCGCACCCGCATGGACAACCTCTCCAGCGCCGCCAGCAGCTCATCGCCGATCGCGATCCGGTCCGCGGTGGTGTCGAACCCTGGGCGACCGCGACCCGCGCGCACGCGTGCCTCATCGAGCAGGCCGTTCCACAGCGTCGGGCGGTTCGATGCCAAAAAGTGCCGCTCCAGCAAGGCGACAGCCTCGGCCGCGCGCGCCAGCTCGACCAGTCCGTTCTCGATGTCGGCCAGCGGGTTGATGTTCGTTGCCATGATCAGTTGCTCTCCTTGTTGTTGTTGTCGTTGTCGCCCTCGGCCGTTGCGCCGAGGAAGTCGGGTGACGCCGTCATATCCGCTCCGAGTCGTCCCAGTCGCCGTCGTCGACGCCGCCATCGCGATCGTCGCCACCACCACCGATGTCGTCGTTGAGGGCATCGGCCGCGTCATCCTCGTCGTCGGGGATCACCGGTGGCACGTAGTCGGTGTCGCCACCGGCGTCGAGCTTGAACTTCTCGCCGTCGCCGATCTCGCGAAAGTTCCCGTCGGCGTTGCGGTCCGACTTGGCCACCGCGCGCTTGGGCACGCCGCGCCAGCCCCACGCCCAGATCTCGAAGGCCACCACGCCGAGAGACGCCGCGACCTGCCACACCAACCATCCCCACCACGGGCCGAAGTCCAGCAGGGTCAGCGGGAAGTACCGGTCGAGGTGCAGGCGCAGGCCAAACGGCACGTCGGCCAGCACGAGCGCGGCCAGCGAGGTCGCCGATGCCACGGCCCACGGCCACCACCACAATCGCCCGATCCTCGGTGATGCCCACAGCAGGCCCCGGTACCCGGCCAGTCCGAGGGCGGTGCCCGGACCGGCCACCACCACGGCGACGACGGCGGCGATCCCGTAGCGCACCCGCCGACCGCGCTCGCCGGTCGCTGGATTGCGCGTCAGCCGGCTCCACAGATCCGGGGTGACCTCGTCCGCCGCCGCGACGGTCTCCAGGCCCGCCCCGGCGCGAGTGCCGCGACGGACGTCGCGGCCGAGGATCTCCGAGCGCCGGCGCAACGTCCCGCCGGGCTTGCTGTGGGCCAGGCGATAGGCACTGCGCTCGCGCTCCCACCGGTAGGCGGTCACCGCCCACCGCCGAGGCACTGATCGAGCTGAGCCGCGTCACTGATCGGGAGGCAGCCGACGAGGGTTCCCCTGTCGACGCCGCCGCCGGACGCGGCGCACCCGCCGCCGACCGACAGCCCGAGCACGAAGATCACGACGACCACGACCACCTTGACCGCCGTCCGACCGCTGATCCGCGGTCGCGAACCCTTGGCCTTGACCATGCTGACTCCTTCCGCGGGACACCTGGTCCCGACGATCGCTGCGACTTCCCATACCGTACCCAAGGCGGGTAGAGTAGTCAATACCGAACCCAAGGTGGGTAAGGCAGTAAGATCCAACATGAAAGGTCAGCGAAACGATGTCTACGAAAGAGAGCACCGCATGTCGCAGGGGGAGAAGTTGAGCGCCAAGCAGGTCGTGCCGATGACAGCCGGTGAACTCACCGCGCTGCGCGCGGCGGCCAAGCGCGCCGACATGACCCCGGGCCTGTTCAGCCGCACCATTCTGATGCACGGGCTGGCCAACGTCGACGACCTCGCCGACGCCATCGCCGAGGAGAAGGCCGCCAGCGCCGCCCGGATCTCCGAAGGCGCCACCGCCGCTATCCGGCAGCGCTGGGACAGAGAGGAGCCCTGATGGCGCTCGCGCGCAAGCAGCCCCAGGCGCGCCGGGCCGCGCCGGCAC
>NZ_LZMO01000040.1:0-7964 GCF_001665715.1 Gordonia sp. 852002-10350_SCH5691597 | reverse complement strand
CCCCCCCCCCCCCCCCCCCCCCCCCCCCCCCCCCCCCCCCCCCCCCCCCCCCCCCCCCCCCCCCCCCCCCCCCCCCCCGACTGCGTTTCGAGGAGGTCCGATGGAACCGATCGAGATCAACGCGGGCGCCTGGTACCTGCGCGGAGTCCGCGACGACGAGCGGATCTCCGACGCCGCGGCACTACGCGACCTGGGCGTCGACGATCCCGAAGCCTATGTGCGGCAAGTAGATTCGGGTTGGGCCGACGAGTCGTCGTTCACCTGGGCGGTCTGTGAGCCGACGACGGGCGAACTCGTGGCGACAGTGTCGGTAGTGCTCGACGACGATCGCGCGCGGGTCGTCGGAGATGCCCGTGACGGATACGACGACGCGCTCGCTGCCGCGTATCCGGTGGTTGCCCGATTCGCCACGGGAGCACTCGGCGTCACGGTGTCCGACCAACAGACGTGACGAGCATCAACTCTTCGTCAGTACGCGCGCGAGTAGGTTGAGTTGTAGGGAAGTAACGACCTACAGGAGATGGTTCACGATGGCAGAGTTTTCCACAGTCACGGTGCTCGGTGCGGGCGTACTCGGATCTCAGATCGCATTCCAGACCGCGTACAAGGGAATCGACGTCACGTCCTACGACATCAATCAGAAGGCTCTCGACGCGGCGTCGAAGCGATACGACGAACTCGTCGAGACCTACAAGCGTGAGGTGCCCGGCGCCGCCGACGGCGCAGCGGAGGAGGCGCGCAAGCGCATCACCCTCACCGACGATCTCGCGAAAGCCGCTCAGTCCCAACTGATCATCGAAGCGGTACCCGAAATCCTCGAACTCAAGCAGGACACCTACCGCAAGCTCAACGAACTCGCGCCGAAGGACACAGTCTTCGCGACCAACTCGTCGTCGCTGCTTCCGAGCGACCTCGAATCGTCGACGGGACGCCCGGACAAGTTCCTCGCACTGCACTTCGCCAACCGGGTCTGGCAGTTCAACACCGCCGAGATCATGGGCACCAAGGACACCGACCCCGCGGTCTACGACAAGGTGGTGAAGTTCGCCGACGAGATCGGCATGGTGCCCATCCAGATCCACAAGGAGAAGGCGGGCTACGTTCTCAATTCGCTGCTGATCCCGTTCCTCAACGCGGCCCTCGAACTCGCCGCAGGCGGCTACGCCGATCCGCAGGATGTGGACAAGACCTGGCGCATCGCCACCGGATCGCCGCTGGGACCGTTCCAGATCTACGACGTCGTCGGACTGATGACGCCGTACAACATCCTGATGAACGGCGATCAGGGCAACCGCCACCTCGGCGCGTGGCTCAAGCAGAATTACATCGACAAGGGCAAGCTCGGCATGGCCAGCGGCGAGGGGTTCTACACCTACCCCAAGCAGGAGCAGCCCGCCTGAGACCGGTGACCGCCTGGCGCTACGGCTCGTCGATGTCGCGTCCCGAGGCCAGGTCGCCACACTCGACCATCTCGACGATGTCGGCGTGCGCGCGCAGATACGCCGCGGCGCCGACATCGCCGTTCAACGAATCAAGCACTCCCGCAAGGTGGTCGGCTCCGAGATAGACCGGATGTCCCGGGACGTCGCGATACCTCGGGCGTACCACGGCATCTCGTCGACTTCCCGCCTGCCTCAGCACCCTCGCAACCACATCGGCGCCGACGTCCGGCATGTCAACAACATGTAAAACCACGCCTGCCACATCGCCTTTCTCGCACGCCCACGCGAGAGCCGCGCGCACACTCGCCGACAGCCCGTCCGCCCAGTCGCCGACCCGGATCGGCGCAGCACCAGCGGGGGCGCCGACCACCGCCGCACCCATCGTCACGGCCACGTCGTCGCACCCGCCATCGGCCAGCGCCGACACCGCCCTGTTGAGCCAATCCCCGTGCGCTGCAAGTATTTTCGGAATTCCATAGCGACGCCCCTCGCCCGCGGCGAGTACCACGCCAACCACCGGGTCGCCGCCGGCATCATCGGGGCGGTCCGTGTCGTCGACGCGTGCGATGTTCACGGAAGCCGATCGTAGTCGCCTGTCCGAGATCTCCGTTTTAACCTCGCGGAAACGTGCGCTCGTCGCTGCGCGAGAAGTCGCGCGCGGGTCCACTATCTATCTGCTGACGCGCATCCGTTCGCGCATCGGCGCCACATCTGTGTGCGCGAAACACCCATCCTGTTGGAGGCGACCATGACAACCGAGGCGGCACCGGCGTCCCCGCCGGCAAAGAAGCGCAAGCGCGTACACCCCGTCGATCAGGTGCCGCCACCCGGCAAGCTCGTCGCTCTCGGTGCACAGCATGTCGTCGCGTTCTACGCGGGCGCGGTGCTCGTGCCGCTGCTGATCGCCCGCGCGATCAACCTCGACTCCGACGCGCTGACCATGCTCATCACCGCCGACCTCTTCACGTGCGGCATCGCATCGCTGCTGCAGTCGGTCGGCATCTGGAAGATCGGTGTACGCCTGCCGTTGCTGCAGGGCATCACCTTCGCCACGCTCGCACCTGTCATCCAGATCGCCAACCAGAACGGCGGCGGACGCGTCGGCCTGCAGACGGTCTACGGCGCCGTGATCGCAGCCGGCATCGCGACCTTCCTCATCGCTCCGTTCTTCGCCAAACTCATCCGCTTCCTGCCGCCGGTGGTGACGGGCACGCTGATCACCATCATCGGCGTCTGCCTCATCCCGGTCGGCGCGGGCGACGCGGTCACCAACCCGCACGAGCACCTCCACGACAACGCGAACTGGAAATGGGTGTGCTACGCGCTCGGCACCATCCTGCTGATCGTGCTGATGCAGCGATTCTTCCGCGGCTTCATGGCAACGATCGCGGTGCTGATGGGCCTCGTGGTCGCCACCTTCATCGCCTGGCTGTGCGGCGACGCATCATTTGGCATCGTCGGCGAAGCCGGCTGGTTCGGCTTCACCCCGCCGTTCGCCTTCGGCGCTCCGAAGTGGGACCTCGTCGCGATCGTGTCGATGATCGTCGTGCTGCTGGTCGTCGCTGTGGAATCGACCGGATCGATCTTCGCGACCGGCGAGATCGTCGGCAAACGCATCAAGAAGGAGGACGTCGCGGCCGCGGTACGTGCCGACGGCGTGGCCACCATCTTCGGCGGAATCTTCAACTCGTTCCCCTACACCGCGTTCTCCGAGAACGTCGGTCTGGTGCGGCTGACCGGGGTCAAGAGCCGCTGGGTGGTCGCCTGTGCAGGCGTCATCATGATCATCCTGGGCTGCCTGCCCAAGCTGGCGAAGGTGGTCGAGTCCATTCCCGCGCCCATCCTCGGCGGTGCGGCGCTGATCATGTTCGCGACCGTGGCCATCGTCGGTATCCAGACGCTCACGTCGGTCGACTTCACCGACCACCGCAACCTCATCATCGCGGCCACCTCGCTGGCCGTCGCCCTCTATGTGCAGTTCTCGCAGTCGGCGACCCCCACCACCGTCATCGAGAAGGGTGGCGCGCACGTCGACGTCCCCGCACTGCCCGGCGTCGATCAGGCGATGCCCAACATGATCCTGCAGATACCGTTCTCGACGGGCATCACGATGGGTGCGATCACCGCAATCCTGTTGAACCTGTTGTTCTTCCACGTCGGACGTCGCGGCCCGGCCGTCGCGGGACGCGGCGCCATCACCCTCGACGCCGTCAACAAGATGACCTACGTCGAATTCAGTCAGACCTTCGGTGGCCTGGTGCAGAACGTCGACTGGGTGGTCGAACGCGCCTACGAGCAGCGCCCCTTCGAGGACGTCCACGATCTGCGCAGCGCCTTCCAGGAGGCCATGCTGACCGGCAGCGACGAGGAACAGTTGCAGCTCATCCGCGCATTCCCCGACCTCGGCGCGGAAGACGAGACCGGCGAGCTGACCGCCGTCGACCACAAGGGCCTGTCCCACCTCGAGGAGACCGAGCACGAGAACGTCGTCGACCTCGCCAAGGCGTACAAGGACCACTTCGGCTTCCCGTTGGTCATCGACGCGCAGGAGGCCGAACGCTACGACCGCGTGCTGCGCAACGGTTGGGCTCGCATGGACAACTCCGAGACCTCGGAGAAGTCCTTCGCGCTCATCGAGATCGCGAAGATCGCCAACCACCGGTTCGACGATCTCGTGGCCGACGCCAACCCACTCACCTCGGCTCGCTTCAGCCGTCAGCCAGAGCTCTCGTAGGCTGAGCGCGTGCGACGAGTGGATTGGCGTGGTCTGCCCAGTTTCAACGAGCTGTCGGAGCGACAGGCGATCAGCACGCTCTACGAGTGCTGCAGTTCATCGATCTGGGCGTTGCGCGTCGCCAAGGCGCGTCCGTTCGTCGACGACGAGGCACTTCTCGAATACGCCGATCTGATACTCGCCGAACTGACCGAGACCGACCTCGACGAGGCATTGGCGGGGCACCCCCGCATCGGTGACCGCCCCGACAACGCCTCGTCGAGTCGGGAACAGTCGGGAGTGACCGGCGCCGATCCCGAGGTACTCGCCGAGCTCAGACAGCTCAACAAGGAGTACGACGAGAAGTTCGGGCACGTCTACCTTGTGTTCGCCAATGGACGCCCCGCAGAAGAACTGCTCGCGATCCTCAAAGAGCGCATACGCAACGACGCTCCGACCGAACGTCGCGTCATGCGCATGGAGCTCGCGAAGATCAATCGCAGTCGGCTGCAACGGATGCTGACACCCGCCGTCGAATTCGTCGACGACTAGGCTGACCTCATGACCGGACTGTCCACTCACGTCCTCGACGCCGTCAGCGGTGCTCCCGCAGTCGGGATGTCGGTGATCCTGCGCGACGTCGACGGCGAACAACTCGCCTCGGGCACCACCAACAGCGACGGCCGCATCCCGCAGGTCAACACCGACCCACTCGCGCCGGGCACCTACCATCTGGTCTTCGCGACCGCAGACTGGTTCGGCGCCAACGGAATCGTCGGCTTCTACCCGCAGATCGACATCTGCTTCACCGTCGACGATCCGAATCGGCACTATCACGTACCGGTGCTGCTGAGCCCGTACTCGTATTCGACGTATCGCGGGAGCTGAGTTCTCGACGTTGTTCCTCGCGGTCGTAGACGACGAGCGACAGCTCATCACAGCCACGCACCTGCAGCGTCGTGAAGTGGCAGCCGACGACGCCCTCTCCCGGGACGCGGATTCGCCAGCGTCCCGACCTCTTCTCGTGCGGTTCGTAGCGATTCCAGATGTAGCGAAATGCCTTGCTGGACCGCCACAACTGGTCGATCAACGCTCGATGTTCCGCCGACGCCTGCCGCGTGGCCAGGTTCAGATGCGCCAGCCCCACGACCTCGTAGGCCTTGGCCGTCCAGTCCACGTACACCGATCTGCTGATCGGGTCGTCGAAAATATACTGCAGCAACGAGACTGGTTGAATCGGCCATTCGGAAGAATCCCGGTCGGGGAACAGGACGGCCGCGGTTGCCTTGTCGACGGTGGTCAGCATCAGCTCGTCAGTGAGCAGGTGCAGCATGACGGTGTCGAAGAGCTTCGAACCGATCGTCAACAGATCGCCCTGCGCCTCGTCGAGCGCCTCCGCGGTGATCTCGGGAGCACCCGACGGTTCGGCGGTGAGTGCCAACAGGTACCTGCGGTCGAGATCGCTCAGACGCAGGGCGTCGGCGACAGATCCGACGACCGCGCGCGAGGGGTGCGCCACCTTGCCCTGCTCGAACTTGGTGTAGTAGTCCATGCTCACCCCTGCGGCCCAGGCGATCTCCTCGCGCCGCAGTCCCGCAACCCGACGGTCGGTAGTGGCGTTGTAGACAGGCCAGGAGGGATCGGGGGCCAACTGTGCGCGTCGATTCCGGAGGAACCCGGACGTCGCGGTGGCGCGGTAGTCGGCCGTGACAGAGCGCGACGACGCGCTCTCCGCGTCGTCGGTCCCCCGGCCTTCGCTCATGCGAGTTGCGCGTCGATCGCGGCGGTGAACTCCGAGAGGTCGTCCGGGGTGCGCGACGTGATCAGCGCGAACCCGTTGGTGTCGTCACTCACCACCGCCTCGTCCACCCAGTTGCCGCCGGCGTTGTTCACATCGGTTCGCAACGACGAATATGACGTCAGGGTCTTGCCGACGAGCAATCCCGTTTCGACGATCAGCCACGGTCCGTGGCAGATCGCGGCGACGGGTTTACCCGCATCGGCAAAACTGCGCACCACGCTCTGCGCCCTCGCATCGGTGCGCAGTGTGTCGGCGTTGAGTGTGCCCCCGGGCACCACGAGGACGTCGTAGTCGGCGGGATCGACGTCGGCGATCGCGGCATCAGCGGCAACGGTCGAGCCCGGATCCTTGTCGCCCACCAATGTCTGTACGTCGTCGCCGTCCACCGTCGCGACGGTGACGGCGACGCCTTCCTCCCGCAGATGATCACGCGGGACAAGTAGCTCGTCACGTTCGACGCCATACGACGTCGCGATGATCAGTGCCTTCTTGTCGGAGAGAGCCATTATTCGATCCTTTCAGGAATTGCCGTCAACTGGCGTGTACGGGGAGATGTCGTAGGCGGTCGCGACCAGTTCGGGACGTTTGCCGTCATTGAGCGTGCGATCCCACTGCGCCTGTGTCTGTGCCTTGATGTCGTCGACCGTGTGGGCGGGCAACACGTGTCGGTAGTCGGTGTCGGTACCGGTGAGGACATCGATCGTCACGGTGATGACCTCCTCCGGGTCGAACTGCTCGTGCGGGAATGCGAGCTTGCTGTAGTCGTAGAGTCGCGTCGACGGATCGTCGACCCACGACTTCCACTCCTCGAACATGGTGTCGTTGAATCCGGTGAGGAACGGCCCGGGGTTGATGGTGGCAACCGTGACGCCGTACTCAGCGAGTTCCTGATCCAACGCATCAGCAAACGCTTCGACGGCGTGCTTCGAGCCTGCGTACGCACCGGTGAACGGGTCGACGGTGAGCCCTGCGACCGACGACATGAAGACGATTTTGCCGCCACCCTTGGCCACCATCCGCTTGGCGATGGGCTGCGTCAGCAGGATCGGGCCGAAGACGTTCACCTCGAACTGCCTGCGGAGATTGTCGGCGGGAATGTCGACCGACGAACCGCCCTCGGAGATTCCCGCGTTGTTCAACAGCACGTCGACGTCCCACTGCGCGGCCTTCCGGCGATCGCCCTCGTCGGTGACGTCGAGCTTCTCGACCCGCAGGTCGACGCCGCGCTGCTTCGCCTCGGCGCGCAACACGTTGACCTGCGCGATGATCTCGACACCCGCGATCACGTCGTGTCCTTGCTCCGCCATGCGTAGCGCAACCTCTTTGCCGAAACCGCTTCCGGCACCGGTGATCAGATACGTCGTACTCATCACTTCTCTCCTTCATCGTCGATGACCGGCAGGACCGGTCGTCATGTCACACGCCGCTGGATTGCGGCTCACAGTGCAGCCGACGCCTCACGGGCGACCGTCGTGTCCTGCTCACGAGAGCCGCCGCTGACACCGACAGCTCCCACCACCATGCCGTCGACGATCAGCGGGATGCCGCCCGCGAAAACCAGGACGCGGCCGTGACCGCTCAACGCCATGCCCCAGAACTGTTCTCCTGGAAGCGAATCGGCGGCGAGATCTCCTGTTGGCGACTGGAAGAACACTGCGGTGTGCGCCTTGTCGATCGAGTGCTCGATACTTCCGAGCTGGGCGTCGTCCATCCGAACGTGAGCGACCAGGTTCCCGCCGTTGTCGACAACGGCGATGTTGCTCGGCGAGCCGATCCGTTCGGCCGCGGCGATCCCCGCGTCGATCATGCGTCGTGCGTCGGAGAGTCCGACCGTTGTCATACTTCGCACTGCTGCCTCCTCAACTCATTGATCGGAGTGCGCCGCTGTCACAGTTCGAGCGCGTATCACCCACGCTAGGCAGACCCCCGACGCCGGGGGGGGGGGGGGGGGGGGCCGCCCCCCGCCGGCGCGCGCGGGGGGGGAGGGTCGAGGGGCCGGGGCCGGGGA